>NZ_JAGHWR010000035.1:0-114451 GCF_017746155.1 Xanthomonas sp. D-36-1 | reverse complement strand
GTGATCAAGCGCCAGTTTGGCCGACGTCCCCCCAAGTTTAAATAGCACATCGGTTTGGAGTGTAATTCCCTATCCCGAGAGATTGGACCTGACGGCACGAATCCCTACGGCCTCAGCTGACGGCGGACTCGCTTATTTGCGTAGTCACGGCTTGCACAGGCGCTCTGCGAAGATGACGAACGGTGATGAGAGGTCACAGCAGTCATGATCCGAGGACGTTCAAAAAAGCCGCAATGGTTGGGTCTTCTCGGCTGGCTGATGCTTTGCTATTCCATCGCCGGTTTAGGCGCAATGGCATCAATCCAGGCGGCCAGCTTTTATGCGCAGCTGCAACGGCCGGGGTGGGCGCCGCCGGGGTGGTTGTTCGGGCCGGTGTGGACGGTGTTGTACGGAATGATGGCGGTGTCGGTATGGTTGGTGTGGCGCCGTGGGGGATGGGCTGGTGCGCGCGTGGCGCTGACACTGTTCGTCGCGCAGCTGACGCTCAACGGGCTGTGGAGTTGGTTGTTCTTTGCGTGGCATCAGGGGGCGTGGGCGTTCGCGGACATCGTGGCGCTGTGGCTCGTGCTGGTGGCCACCATCGGGGCGTTTGCGAAGAGGCAGGCTTTGGCGGAGTGGCTGTTGGTGCCGTATCTGGCATGGGTGAGCTTTGCGGCGGCGCTCAATTTCTCGGTATGGCAACTCAATCCTCAAGTGCTCGGCTGATCCCGTGTTGTCACGCAGGGAGTTGGCTGGATCTGCTTTGTCTCGTGGCTCGCAACTCAGGACGACGATCACCTGTGCGGGGCGACGACAACCCGCAGTGGGAAGCGGCATGTCGGCAGCAGCAAGGGGACAGGGCGTTCAAAGGTTATGACGGCCTCTGAGCCGCATCGCACGTCCGCGCTCACCAGACAGGTGCACGCGCGTAGATGGCGCTAACGATGCAAGTTAAGTCTTTCCCGTCGTGCCACGGCGGTGAGAGGTCTTCCAAAGCTGCGCACAGCGGTCCGCCTAGGTCCCCAGAAAAGTTTCCATGGCAATCAATTGCTTGCACGCGCGGCGCTTAAATCCCTGAGCGGCAAGGTTTTCTGTTCCCTGCGCCCGGCGTATGCGCCTGCCCATTCACGCAATGCTTGACAGGCCTCGGCCCGGTGATGTCTTTTGCATGCATGGGTAACGCCTCCGCCATCGCTTCGCTTCTCTGCCAGCCGCTGCTGCGGGCCGGTGCGGGCGTGGCCGGCATTACCACCATCATTACTACCGCCACCATTCGCCCGGTGCGGTCCGTCGTCTTCGCGTAACTTCCGAAAACAACGGCCCCGCACCCGGATCAGGATGCGGGGGCTTCCCTCTCTCATCCGATGCGGACGGGGCCTCCCCAATGAGGTCTGTCGATGTCATCGCCCGCTGTTTCGTTCGAACCCGCTGCTGTTCTTGCGTCCTCTGCGCGCACCGTCGTGCACAAATTCGGCGGCACCTCGGTGGCCGATGCCGAGCGTTATCGGCATGTGGCCCAGCTGCTGCTTGCACGCGACGAGACGGTGCAGGTCACCGTGGTCTCGGCGATGAAGGGCGTCACCGATGCCTTGATCGAACTGGCCGAACTGGCGGCGAAGAATCGCCCCGAATGGCGCGAGCGGTGGCACGAAACACGCGCACGCCATCGCGGTGCGGCGGTGGCGTTGCTCGGCGAGCATTCCGGGCCAACCGTGGAGTGGCTGGACGAGCGCTTCGAGCATCTGTCGCAGATCCTCGGCGCGCTGGCGGTCATCGGGGAATTGCCGCGTGAAGTGCTCGACCGCGTGCAGGGTTTGGGCGAGGTGTATTCGGCGCAGTTGCTGGGCGATCACTTTCGCGCGATCGGCGAAGACTGCGCGGTGCTGGACGCGCGCGATGTGCTGGTGGTCAATCGCGGCGAACTCGGTGTGGACGTGGACTGGGAGGCCAGTGCGCAACGTCTTGCAACCTGGCGGCAAGCGCATCCGCAAACGCGCGTGGTAGTGACCGGATTCGTGGCGCGCGATCGCGCCGACCGCATCACCACACTGGGCCGCAACGGCAGCGATTACTCCGGTGCGATCTTCGCCGCATTGTTCGACGCTGATGAGTTGCATATCTGGACCGATGTGGATGGCGTGCTGTCGGCCGATCCGCGCGTGGTGCCCGAAGCGGTGCAACTGGAAACCCTGAGCTACGACGAGGCCTGCGAGCTGGCGTATTTCGGTGCGAAGGTGGTGCATCCGCAAACGATGTCGCCTGCAATCGAACGTGGTTTGCCGATCATCATCCGCAATACCTTCCAGCCCGAACACCCGGGCACGCGCATCACCGCCAGCAGCGCGGTGAGCGGGCCGATCAAGGGGCTGACGCTGAGCCCGGATCTGGCGGTACTGAATCTGGAAGGCACCGGTCTGATCGGTGTGCCGGGAACGGCCGAGCGCGTGTTCGCCGCTCTGCGCACCGCGCAGGTGTCGGTGGTGATGATCTCGCAGGGTTCGTCAGAACATTCGATCTGTTGCGTGGTCAAACAGCACGAGTCCGAGCGTGCACGCAATGCCTTGCTGCAGGCGTTCGCGCATGAACTCACGGTCGGGCAGGTGCAGCGCGTGCAGCTGACCACCGGCATCAGCGTGCTCGCAGCGGTGGGCGATGGCATGGCCGGCCAGCCAGGCGTGGCGGCGCGCTTGTTCGAATCATTGGGGCGAGCGCAGGTCAATATCCTGGCGATTGCGCAGGGCTCGTCGGAGCGCAACATCTCGGTAGCGATCGATGCGGCGCATGCCACCAAGGCGTTGCGCGCGGCGCATGCGGGTTTTTGGTTATCGCCGCAGACGTTCTCGGTGGGCGTGATCGGGCCGGGCAATGTCGGCGCGGCGTTGCTGGATCAGCTACGCGTCGCGCAACCGCAGTTGCTGGGCAAGGCCAATCTGGATCTGCGTCTGCGTGCGGTGGTGTCGCGTGGTCGCATGTTGCTGGACGAGCGCGGGTTGGTCGGCGACTGGCGCGATGCGTTTGCATTGGCCACCACCGCGACCGATCTGGAACGCTTCACCGCGCATCTGCTGTCGGCACATTTGCCGCATACGGTGATCATCGATTGCAGCGGTAGCGCCGAAGTCGCAGACCGTTATGCGGGCTGGCTGGCCGCCGGCATCCATGTGGTGACGCCGAACAAGCAGGCTGGTTCCGGGCCGCTGGCGCGCTATGAGGCGATTTGCGCAGCGGCCGACGCCAGTGGTGCGCGCTTCCGTTATGAAGCCACCGTGGGCGCCGGTTTGCCGGTGATCACCACGCTACGCGACCTGGTCGATACCGGCGATGCAGTCACATCCATCGAAGGCATCTTCTCCGGCACGTTGGCATGGTTGTTCAACAAGTACGACGGCAGCGTTCCGTTCGCCGAACTGGTGACGCAGGCGCGTGGCATGGGATACACCGAGCCGGATCCGCGCGACGATCTGTCCGGCGTGGATGTGGCGCGCAAGTTGGTGATTTTGGCGCGCGAAGCGGGGCGTTCCATCAGCCTGGAAGATGTGCAGGTTGAAAGCCTGGTGCCGGAAGCGCTGCGTCAGGCCAGCGTGGACGATTTTATGGCGCGCTTGCCGGAAGTGGATGCCGCCTTTGCGCAGCGTCTGGCCGACGCGCGCGTGCGCGGCAACGTGCTTCGCTATGTGGCGCAGCTGCCGCCGGACCGCGCGCCCAGCGTGGGCCTGGTCGAACTGCCGGCCGATCATGCATTCGCCAACTTGCGTCTGACCGATAACGTGGTGCAGTTCACCACGCGTCGCTACTGCGAGAACCCGCTGGTAGTACAGGGGCCGGGCGCGGGGCCGGAAGTGACCGCGGCAGGCGTGTTCGCCGATCTGCTGCGCGTGGCGGCAGGCGAGGGCGCGCGGCTGTGACGCAGACTGTTGTCAGCCAGGCCGGCGTGAGCCAGGCAGCGGTGGTGCAGGCGCAGGCGCAGGGCAGCGATCGCGCTTCCCCGGGCAAACATGGCCTGCACGAAGCGCGCGCCTTCGCACCGGCATCGGTTGCCAATGTTGCGGTGGGATTCGACCTGCTCGGCTATCCGATCGATGGCGTTGGCGACACTGTGACCGTGCGCCGGATCGAAGCGCCAGTGGTGCGCATCGCTGCGATTCGCGGCACGACGGTGGCGCTGCCACTGGATGCCGAGCGCAACACTGCAGGCGCTGCACTCATTTCGCTGCGGGCAGCCTTGCAGCTGCCGTATGGATTCGAAATCGAGATCGACAAAGGTATTGCGCTGAGCTCGGGCATGGGCGGGTCTGCCGCGTCATGCGTGGCAGCGTTGGTCGCGGCAAACGCGCTGCTGGCCTCGCCGCTGGATCACCACCAGCTCTACCAATACGCGCTCGATGGCGAAGCGGTGGCCAGCGGCAGCCGCCACGGCGACAACCTGGGGCCGCTGTTTGCCGGTGGCTTGGTGCTGTGCACGCTGGAGCGCCTGGTGCCGATCAACGTGCCGGCGGCGTGGCATAGCCTGCTGGTGCATCCGGATGCAGTGCTGGAAACGCGACGCGCGCGCGAAGCCTTGGCAGGAAACTATCAATTGCGCGAATTCGTCGCGCAGAGCACCAATCTGGCCTTGGTGTTGGCCGGTTGCCATGCCGGCGATGCAGACCTGGTACGCGCGGGCTTGCGTGATGTGCTGATCGAACCGCGTCGCGCCCCATTGATCGCCGGCTTCGCCGACGCCAAACAGGCAGCGCTGGACCACAACGCCCTCGGCGCCAGCATTTCCGGCGCCGGGCCGAGCGTGTTTGCCTGGTTCGAATCGCGCGCCGCGGCCGAAGCTGCGGCACCGGCAGTGCAGGCCGGGTTTGCGGCTGTAGGGTTCGATAGCCAGGCCTGGGTTTCGCCGATCGCAAGTCCTGCGGCGCGGTTGCTCGGATGAATCGGGACGCACGCAATGCCAACGCGCCGCAGGCAGCCGGTAGCAGGTCTGGCCTGCAGATTGGCACACGTCATTTAGTCGACGACGACTTCGCTGATCTGCATGACCGGGGTCAGGTCGGTGTAGTTGGCGATGTCGGCGAGGATTTCCTGTGCATGCGGCCCGAAGCCGGCGTTGAAGGTCTCCACCGACCCGCAAAAGATGTGGCACATGCCGATGAACGCCGGCGGGCTGCCGGCCTCCCCCCCGCTGATGCCCTTGTCCACGGTGTATTTCAAACAGGCCGCGCCCATGCGCGCGCTCACCAGCGGCATGTGCTGGTCGCGGTAGTAGGCGTGATCGAAGCGGGCGCCGTCGCGGTACGGGTACATCACACTGACCTTGATCATCTGCCGACTCCACGGAAGGGTGCGCGCAGCATAGCCCCGCGCCATCGACCGTACGCAACCCTTCGGCCGAACGCCGGTGCAACGCGACGCCCGGCTACCTCACACGCGGCACCCCTTGTCATGGGTGCCGCCCAGCCTTCGCTTTATCTGGAGTCATGCTGATGTTTATCTCCACCCGTGGCGGTGCCCCCGCTGCAAGCCTGAGCCAGGCCATTGCCGCCGGGCTGGCGCCCGATGGCGGCCTCTACGTGCCGCAGACCCTGCCACCTGCCCGTACGCTGGTTGCGGGCGCCGGCCTGGCCGACACCGCCACTGCGCTGTTGCAGCCATTTTTCGAGGGCGACGCACTGGCGGCCGAACTGCCTGCCATCTGTGCCGAAGCCTTCGATTTCCCGGCGCCGTTGGTGGCGCTGGGTACGCCGGGCGATTACGCGCTGGAGCTGTTTCATGGCCCCACGGCCGCGTTCAAGGATTTCGGTGCGCGCTTCCTGGCTGCCTGCCTGACCCGCTTGCGCCGTGCTGAAGACCGCCCGCTCACCATCCTGGTCGCCACCTCCGGCGACACCGGCGCCGCCGTGGCCGCCGCGTTCCATCGCCAGCCCGGCCTGCGCGTGGTGGTGCTGTATCCGGACGGCCGCGTGTCGCCGCGGCAGGCGCATCAGCTGGGGTGTTTCGGCGACAACATCCAGGCCCTGCGCGTGGCCGGCTCGTTCGACGACTGCCAGGCAATGGTCAAGCAGGCCTTGAACGATGCCGCGTTGCAGACGCAGGTGCCGCTGAGTTCGGCCAACAGCATCAGTCTGGGCCGGCTGCTGCCGCAGATGAGTTACTACGCGCATGCCGCGCTGGAGCACCATGCAGCGTCGGGTAGCGTGCTCAATCTGGTGGTGCCCACCGGTAACCTGGGCAACGCCCTGGCGGCGATCATCGCGCGCGCGCTCGGGGTGCCGTTGGGCCGCATCGCGCTGGCGTCCAACGCCAATCATGTGTTGCCGGACTATTTCGCGGGCGATGCCTACGTACCGCAGCCCAGCGTGGCCACGCTGGCCAATGCGATGGACGTGGGGGCGCCGAGCAATTTCGAACGGCTGCGCTGGCTCTACAACGGCGACGACGCCGCCTTGCGTGAGGAATTCCGGGCCTTGTCCGTGGACGATGCGGCGATTCGCCACACCGTGCAGCAGCGCTTCGCGCGCTACGGCGAGGTGCATTGCCCGCATACCGCCACCGCGGTGCATGTGCTCGAACAACTGCGTGCAGAAGGCGCGGAGGGCGGCACTGGCGACTGGGCGGTAGCGGCCACCGCGCATCCGGCCAAGTTCGAGGGTGTGGTGGAGCCGCTGATTGGCCGTGCCGTAGAGGTTCCGCCGGCACTGGCTGCACTGCTGCAGCGCCCAGCGCAGGCCGAAGCACTGGCGGCGGACTACGCCGCCCTTCGGCAGCGCTTGCTTGCCGATGCCACCTGACCCAACGCGTTCAGCCACCGGGGTTGGAAAGTGGCCCATATGCGGCTATTTCTAGGGGGTGCGGCCCCGCTGTGGCGCCGCGTCCGCTGTGGGTTGTTGCATGTCTGATCGAATGATCGCCGTTGCCGCCGTCTTGTGCGGGTGGGCAGCGGCCGGTGCGGCCAATGCGGCCGATGCATTGTCTGCGTCACCGGTGCCGCCGCTGGGCGCCCCGCGTGTGGGTCTGGTCGAGGCGCTGGCGCGCCAGGCGCCGTCGCTGGACCGCCAGGTGCTGGCCCTGGCCACCGAGGCACTGCAATGCGCGCGACAGCGCCAGCAGGTGGGTGCCGAACGGGTGCTCAGCGTCATCGACTACAGCCGCCCCTCGACCGAGCGCCGGCTCTGGGTATTCGATCTGGACAAGCAACGCCTGTTGTTTCGCGAATGGGTCGCGCACGGGCGCAATACCGGCGAGAACCAGGCGGCGAAGTTCTCCAATAACGACGGCAGCTTCCAGTCCAGCCTGGGCGCATTCACCGCGCAGGAGTCGTACACCGGGCACAACGGTTACTCGTTGCGGCTCAAGGGTCTGGAGCCCGGTTTCAACGACCACGCGCGCGACCGTGCCATCGTGATCCACGGCGCACCCTATGTCAGCGAAGCCATCATCCGCACCCAGGGCCGGCTCGGCCGCAGCCTGGGCTGCCCGGCGGTGCGGCCAGCGGTGGCCAAGCAGTTGATCGATACCTTGCGCGACGGTGCGTTCGTGTTCGCCTACTACCCGGATCGCGCCTGGCTGCGCCAATCGCGGCTGTTGAGCGGTGGCTGTAGCGGTGCGGCAGCGCGTGCAGTGGCCGGGCGCTGAGCGATTGCGCGTCACCGACCCGACCGACTGCTTCGACAAGCACGCACCGACGCATCAATGAAATCCATCAATCAGCCGCCAATCCTCACACCGTATCGCCGGCCAGACGGCGCAGTGCAGCGTAATCCAGGATCTGCACCAGATGCAGTTGCGGCAGCGCGATCAACTGCTGCTGCCGCAGTTTGGTGAAGGTGCGGCTCACCGTTTCCACGGTCAGCCCCAAGTGGTCGGCGATGTCGCTGCGGCTCATCGGCAGCGCCACCGTGTCGCCGCTGGCGCCGGGTTGGGTGGAGCGGGCGGCCAGCCGTAGCAGGAAATGCGCCAGCCGTTCGCTGGGGTGCAGGCGCGCCAGCAACAGGCCGGTGTCCTGCGCGGCGGCCAGCTCCATGCTGGCGCGTTGCAGCAGCTTGCGTTCCAGCTGTGGGTAGCGCTCGCGTAGCTGGCGCATTTGCGCCATCGGCGTGCGGCACACCCGGCTGTCGACGATGGCTTCGATATCGTGGCGGTGCTGCGCGGTTTCGGTGAGCCCGACGTAGTCGCCGGGCAGCACGAAGCCGGTGATCTGGCGGCGTCCGTCGGCCAGCGTGCGCACCATGCGCAACGCGCCGGAGGTCACGGTATAGACGTTGTGCCGGGTCTCGCCCGCACGCACCAGGGTGCTGCCGGGCGCGTAGGCCGCCGCGTGGGTGACCTGGTCCAGCGCGTCCATTTCCTGCGCCGAGAGCGCCGCACAAATGGCCCGGCCGCGCACGGTGCAAAGGGCGCAATCTGAGTTGGGCGTGCCGCTGGCGGATGCCGCGCTGGGCGCCGGGCAGGTCGCGCTGGGGTCGGAGAGCTGCCGATACATGGGCCACGCACTGCTGGGACGCATTGAATGATACGCCATGCGGTCAGCGCGGCCGCCCAGCCGGTAGAATTGTGCGTTCGCCACATTGTCCTGCAGGAGTTTCGCTCGTGATCAAGCCCCGTACGCCGCCCGGCATCATGGAATTGCTGCCGCGCGAGCAGATCGCGTTCCAGCGCATGCTGGACGTCATCCGCCGCAACTACGAGCGGTTCGGGTTCCTGCCGGTCGAAACGCCGGTGTTCGAGCTTTCCGATGTGCTGCTGACCAAATCCGGCGGCGAGACCGAGCGCCAGGTGTATTTCGTGCAGTCCACCGGCGCGCTGGCCAATGCCGCCGCTGCGGCCGATGAGGGCGCCGAGAACGGCGGCTTGCCGGAGCTTGCGCTGCGCTTCGACCTGACCGTGCCGCTGGCACGCTACGTCGCCGAGCACGAGCATGACTTGAGCTTCCCGTTCCGGCGCTACCAGATGCAGCGCGTGTATCGCGGCGAGCGTGCGCAGCGTGGGCGTTTCCGCGAGTTCTACCAGTGCGACATCGACGTCATCGGCAAGGATGCGTTGAGCATCCGCTACGACGCCGAAGTGCTGGCAGTCATCCATGCGGTGTTTGCCGAGCTGGGCATCGGCGACTTCAAGGTGCAGTTGAACAATCGCAAGCTGCTGCGCGGCTTCTTCGAAAGCCTGGGCGTGGCCGAAGGCGAGTTGCAGCTGGCGGTGCTGCGCGAGGTCGACAAGATCGACAAGCGTGGCGCCGATTACGTGCGCAACACGCTGGTGGGCGAGGGCTTTGGCATTCCTGCCGAGCAGGTGGCCAGGATTCTCGCCTTCGTGGCGGTGCGCTCTGAAGGGCATGCCGATGCGCTGGCGCAATTGCAGGCGCTGGAAGGCTCGGTCGGGGCCAGCGCGACGCTGGGCGAGGGCATCGCCGAGTTGCGTGAAGTGCTGGAGCTGGTCAAGGCGCTGGGCGTGCCGGAGAGCGCGTACTGCCTGAATTTCTCCATCGCGCGCGGGCTGGATTACTACACCGGCACCGTCTACGAAACCACGCTGACCGACCACCCGCAGATCGGCTCGATCTGTTCGGGCGGCCGTTACGAGAGCCTGGCCAGCCACTACACCAAGTCCAAATTGCCCGGTGTGGGCATTTCGATCGGCCTGACCCGCCTGTTCTGGCAGCTGCGCGAGGCCGGCCTGATCCAGGGCATCGCCGAACGCAGCGTGCAGGCGATGGTGGCGCTCATGGACGAGACCCGCCTGGACGACGCGCTGGATATCGCGCGCCGGCTGCGCATCGGTGGCATCAACACCGAGGTGCAGATGGAGCCAAAGAAGGTCGGCAAGCAGTTCCAGTATGCCGCTCGTGCCGGCATCCGCTTCGTGGTGCTGGCCGGCGACGACGAACTGGCACGCGGCGTGGTGGCGGTGAAGGACCTGGTCCGCGAGCAGCAATTCGATGTCGCCCGCGACGAGCTGGCCAGCACTTTGCTGGTTGAGCTGGAACAGGCCAAGGCGATGCCGTGAGGCGGAGCTGGTCGTTTCTGATTGCCTGATTTGAAGGGCGCTACAGTTGCTTGCCGTGCGAGTCCGGCGGGCATGCTTTGTGTCATCTATGTAAGAGCGGCGGCGCATCGGATGTGTGCCGAAATGGTGAACATCGTGCCTCTGCGCCACGTTGCCGCTTGCGACAAACCGGAGCGGGCCTGCCTGGGCTGATCGCTCCCGGCTCTCTGGCGGCGACGGAAGAACCCAATGTGCGCAGACCAGCCCTTGGTCCTTCTCCCGTCAACGGGAGAAGGTGGCGCGTAGCGCCGGAGGAGGGGCTTCGGAGCTTCCCGGCAGCGCAGTTGAGAAGTGTGGCGCAGCGTTCGGCTAAGGCTTCGTTGCTGGCTTTGCGATGGAAGGGCGCGCAATCCGCACGTGAAGCGGTGTGTGTTGCTGTACGAGATCTCGCCCCCATCCGCCCTTCGGGCACCTTCCCCCGCAGGCGGAGGAAGGGAACCGCCTGCTTTTCTTCGTCCGCCTGCGGAGAAGATGGCGCGAAGCGCCGGATGAGGGCCAGCCGAACGAGCGCTCTCCACACCATCCGAACAGGTGACAAGTCCCGTCGTTTGCGTTAATGTACTAACACGCTATTACATTAACGCAATGAAACAACGATCTGCCCCCGAAACTACCGACGTCGCCGCCTCGCTGACGATGCTGGCCGACGCACTGGCATGCCTGCGCGAGCCTGGGGCCGTCGAAGCGTTTCTGCGTGACCTATGCACGCCCGCCGAGCTGGAAGCCATGGCCGACCGCTGGCGGGTGGTGCCGCTGCTGGTCAAGGGCGTGCCGTATCGCGAAATCCACGAGCTGACCCAGGTCAGCGTGACCACCATCGGGCGCGTTGCACGCACCCTGGACCACGGCGCCGGCGGCTATGCCGCGGCCCTGCGCGAGCAGTCGTCGCGCCCTGACGACTCCCACTGAGAGAACAAGATGAGTGCTTCCACGGCAGCGCCGGCACGTGACCGGTTGCGTATCGCCATCCAGAAGAGCGGCCGTCTGGCCGAGCCGGCGCGCAGCCTGTTGGCCGCCTGCGGGCTGAGCTGGCGGCAGAGCCGCGACAAGCTGTTCTGCTACGGCGAGTCGTTGCCGGTGGACCTGCTGCTGGTACGCGACGACGATATCCCCGGCCTGATCGCCGATGGCGTCTGCGACTTGGGCATCGTCGGCCAGAACGAGCTGGAAGAGCAGGCCGCCGAGCGCCGCCGCAATGGCTTGCCGGCCGCCTACCACGCGGTACGTGGGGTGGGCTTCGGCCAGTGCCGCCTGATGCTCGCCGTGCCGGAAGAATGGGATTGGCACGGCGTGGCGCAACTGGCGGGCAAGCGTATCGCCACCAGCTACCCGGCGATTTTGGCCGATTGGCTGGAGCGGCAGGGCATCGACGCGGCGGTGGTGGAGTTGTCCGGTTCGGTGGAAATCGCCCCGCGCCTGGGCACCGCCGATCTGATCTGCGATCTGGTCTCCAGCGGCGCCACCCTGGCCGCCAACCAGCTCAAGCCGGTCGAACTGGTGATGGAAAGCGAAGCGGTGCTGGCCGGCGCGGTGCGCGAACCTGCCGATGCGCGTGCCGGCCTTCTGGCAATGCTGCTGCGGCGCATGGACGGCGTACTCAAGCTGCGCGACAGCAAGCTGCTGATGTTCCGTGCCGAGCACGGCAACGTGGATGCGCTGCGCCGCCTGCTGCCCGATGCTGATCCGCTGGTGCAGTTGCCCGACGACGGCAACGGCGCGCTGCGCTTGCAGACTATGTGCCACGGCGCGGTGACCTGGCAGCGCCTGGAAGAACTCGAACGCGCAGGTGCGCAAGGCTTGATGGTGTTGACGGTGGAGCGCTCGCTGGCATGAAGATTCTCGATTGGTCCCAACTCGACGGTGCTGCACGCACCGACGCATTGACCCGCCCGGTGCAGACCGTGGCCGCACGAACGCGCGATGCGGTCGCCGCCTTGATTGCCGACGTACGCACGCGCGGCGATGCGGCGTTGCGCGAGATCACCGCGCGTTTCGATGGCGTGTCGCTGGACAGCTTCGCAGTGAGCGAAGCCGAATTCGTCACCGCCGAAGCGGCCGTCCCACCGGAGCTGCGCCAGGCCATGCAGGATGCGGTCGCACGCATCGACACCTTCCACCGCGCCGGGATGAGCCAGGGCTATGCGGTGGAAACCGCGCCCGGGGTAGTGTGCGAAAAGATCGTGCGGCCGATCGGCCGTGTGGGCCTGTATGTGCCGGCAGGCAGTGCGCCGCTGCCATCGACGGCCTTGATGCTGGGCGTGCCGGCGCGTCTGGCCGGATGCCGCGAGGTGGTGTTGTGCACGCCGCCGCGCAAGGACGGCAGCGTGGACCCGGCGGTGCTGGTGGCCGCGCAACTCACCGGCGTGCGCCGCGTGTTCAAGCTCGGCGGTGCGCAGGCGATCGCGGCGATGGCGTATGGCACCGAATCGCTGCCCAGCTGCGACAAGCTGTTCGGCCCGGGCAACAGCTATGTTACCGAAGCCAAGCAGCAGGTGGCCCAGTCCGGTGCGGCGGCGATCGACATGCCGGCCGGCCCCTCGGAAGTCTTGGTCATCGCCGATGCGGGTGCGCAGCCGGCGTTCGTGGCTGCCGATCTGTTGTCGCAGGCCGAACACGGCCCCGATTCGCAGGTGCTGTTGCTCTCCGACAGTGCCGCGTTGATCGATGCGGTGCAAGCGCAGCTGGAAGTTCAGCTGGCGCAACTGTCGCGCGCGGACATTGCGCGCCAGGCGCTGGCGCAATCGCGGCTGATCAAGGTGCAGACGCTGGATGAGGCGTTTGCGATCAGTAATCGCTATGCGCCGGAGCATCTGATTCTTGCGCTGCGCGAACCGCGCGCGTGGTTGGAGCACGTCGAAGCGGCCGGTTCGGTGTTTCTCGGCGATTACACGCCCGAAGCGCTGGGCGACTACTGCAGCGGCACCAATCATGTATTGCCGACCAGCGGTGCGGCGCGCGCCTACAGCGGCGTGAGCGTGGCCAGCTTCCAGAACATGGTCAGCGTGCAGGCGGCCAGCAAGGCCGGCATCGACGGCATCGGCGAATGCGCGTTGCTCCTCGCGCGGGCCGAGGGGCTGGATGCCCATGCCAATGCGGTGGCGCTACGCATGGGAGCGGCAGCATGAGCACGTCGTCGATTCTGGATCTGGTGCGCGAAGACCTGCGTGCATTCGCGGGCTATTCGTCGGCGCGCACCAGTGCGTTGCAGGGCGATGTGTGGCTCAACGCCAACGAGTCTGCCTGGGCCAATCCCGCCGATCCCGCTGCCAGCACGCGGCGCTATCCCGACCCGCAACCCAAGGGCCTGCGCAGCGCGCTTGCGGCGCTGTACGGTTGCGCCCCGGAGCAGCTGTTGATCGGTCGCGGTAGCGACGAGGCGATCGATTTGCTGGTCCGTGGCCTGTGCGTGCCAGAGCGCGACGCGGTGCTGGTCACGCCGCCGGTGTTCGGCATGTACGCCGTGTGCGCACGGCTGCAGAACGCGCCGCTGGTGGACGTGCCGCTGGTCGACGGGCCCGACGGTTTCCATGCGGATATCCCGGCGATCGTGGCAGCGGCATTGTCTTCGAACGCCAAGTTGGTGTTCCTGTGTTCGCCGTCCAATCCTGCTGGTTCGGCCATTGCGCTGGACGAAATCGAACAAGCGCTGCAGGCTTTGCAAGGCAAGGCGCTGGTGGTGGTGGATGAGGCCTACGGCGAATTTTCCGATGTGCCTTCGGCGGTCGGCCTGCTCGGGCGTTACGACAATCTCGCCGTGTTGCGCACGCTTTCCAAAGCGCATGCATTGGCGGCGGCGCGTATCGGCACGCTGATCGCCAATGCCGAGCTGATCGCCTTGCTGCGCCGCTGCCAGGCGCCGTATCCGGTGCCCACACCATGTGCAGCCATGGCCGAGCAGGCCTTGTCTGCGCCAGCGCTGGAGGTTACACGCCGCCGCATCGCCGAGGTGCGTAGCGAACGCGAACGTGTGCACAAGGCGTTGGTGCAGCTGCCTGGGGTGCGTCAGGTCTATCCCTCGCAAGGCAACTTCCTGCTGGTGCGTTTCGACGACGCCGAAGGCGCATTCCAGGCGCTGCTGGAGGCCGGGGTGGTGGTGCGCGATCAACGCGCAGTGCCGCGCCTGGCCGACGCGTTGCGGATCACGCTGGGCACGCACGAACAGAACCAGCGCGTGCTGAGCGCGCTGCAACGCACGCAGGAGGCCGCCGCATGACCCCGATTCTTTTTGTCGACCGCGACGGCACGCTGATCACCGAGCCGGCCGATTACCAGATCGACGCCTACGAGAAATTGCGCTTTGTCGATCATGTGATTCCGGCGATGCTCAAGCTACGTGATGCAGGCTATCAGTTCGTCATCGTCAGCAACCAGGATGGGCTGGGCAGCGAGAGCTACCCACGCGCGTCCTTCGACGGCCCGAACAATCTGATGCTGCAGATCTTCGCCAGCCAGGGCATCGTATTTCGCGAAGTACTGATCGATTGCAGCTGGCCTGCCGACAATGCGCCCACGCGCAAGCCAGGTGTCGGCCTGATGGTGCCGTATCTGCAGGACCGCAGCATCGACTGGGCACGCTCGGCAATGGTGGGCGACCGCATCACCGACATCCAGTTCGCGCAAAACCTGAATATCCGCGGGTTTCAGCTGCGCACCGATGAGTTCGGCGGCGAGTGGGACTGGCCAGGCATCGCCCACGAGCTGGCCGATGCGCCGCGCCGCGCGGTGGTCCAGCGCAACACCAAGGAGACCAAGATCCGCGTGGAACTGGATCTGGACCGTGTGGCCGAGCCGAAAACCGCCACCGGTCTGCCGTTCTTCGACCACATGCTGGAACAGATCGGCAAGCACGGCGGTTTTGCGCTGGAGATCCGCGCCGAAGGCGATCTGCATATCGATGAGCATCACACCATCGAAGACACCGGCCTTGCACTGGGCCAGGCGCTGCGTGAAGCGCTGGGCGACAAGCGCGGCATCGGCCGTTACGGCTTCGATCCGGAAAGCAGCCCATGGCAAGTTGCCGGCGACACCGCGCAACATGGCTTCACGTTGCCGATGGACGAAACCATCGCCAGTGCGGCGCTGGATTTCAGCGGCCGCCCGTATTTCGTCTTCGACGGCGAGTTCAAGCGCGAGCGCGTCGGCGACATGCCCACCGAACTGGTGCCGCATTTCTTCCGCTCGATCTGCGATGCGTCCGGCTTGAATCTGCATCTGACCGTGCGCGGTGAGAACGATCACCACAAGGTGGAAGCCTGCTTCAAGGCCTTGGCGCGTGCATTGCGCCAGGCGATTCGCCGTGAGGGCACTGCGTTGCCGACCACCAAGGGCGCGCTATGACCGACGTTGCGCTGATCGACGCCGGTGGCGCCAACCTGGGCTCGGTGCGCTATGCGTTGGAGCGCTTGGGCGTCGACGCACGCGTGGTGCGCGATGCGGCTGGCCTGCAGGGCGCGCAGCGGGTGATCCTGCCTGGCGTCGGGGCGGCGCCAGAGGCGATGTCGCGTCTGCGCGCGCAGGGCTTGGTCGAGCCATTGCGGGAATTGCAGGTGCCGTTGATCGGCATCTGCTTAGGGATGCAGTTGCTGTTCGAACATTCCGAAGAAGGCGATGTCGAGTGCCTGGGCCTGCTGCCGGGCATCGTGCGGCACATGACGCCGGCACTTGGCATTCGCGTGCCGCATATGGGCTGGAATCAGCTGGTGCCGATGCGCGACTCCGCGTTGCTGGCCGGTCTGCCCGAGCGTGCCAGTGCGTACTTCGTGCACGGCTATGCGGCGCCGGTGACCGCCGACACCGTTGCCGCCTGCGATCACGGCGGATTGTTCACTGCCGTCGTGCAGAACGGGCTGCGCTGTGGCGCGCAATTCCACCCTGAGCGTTCGGCCGATACCGGTGCACGCATCCTGCGCAATTTTCTTGAGATGAGCTTCCCATGAGTTTCACCGTTTACCCGGCGCTGGATATCCGCAACGGTCGTGTGGTGCGCCTGCTGCAAGGCGATTACGCGCGCGAAACGCAGTACGGCGACGACGTGCTGCCGCGTGCGCAGGCATTCGCCGCTGCCGGTGCGCAGTGGATGCATCTTGTCGATCTGGATGCGGCCAAAGCAGGCGGCTACACCTTGGCCAGCACACTCGGAGAGATTGCGCGAGCCACCGGCTTGCGCGTGCAGACCGGCGGCGGTGTGCGCTCGCGCGAGGATGTGGCGCGCATCCTCGACGCAGGCGCCGCACGCGTGGTAATCGGCTCGTTGGCGGTGCGCGATAGCGCGATGGTGATTGGCTGGCTGCAGGAATTCGGTGCCGATCGCCTGACGATTGCACTGGACACGCGCCAGGATGCCAATGGCGTCTGGCAGTTGCCGGTGCACGGCTGGACCGAGGCTGCAGACGCCACGCTGGATCAATTGGCCGTGCGCTACGCGCAAGCCGGGCTGCAGCATCTGCTGTGTACCGACATCGCCCGCGACGGCATGCTGTCGGGCCCCAACATGGCGCTGTACGCGCATCTGCGCGCGCTGACGCCGCAGTTGCAGGTGCAGGTCTCCGGAGGGGCGCGCAATCTGGCCGATGTCGCCGCTGCCAAGGCCGCAGGCTGCGCCGGCATCGTGCTGGGCAAGGCCTTGCTCGAAGGGCATCTGAATCTCGACGAGGCACTGGCATGCTGAGCCGTCGCATCATTCCGTGCCTGGACGTGCGCGATGGCCGCGTGGTCAAGGGCGTCAAGTTCCGCGACCACATCGACATGGGCGACATCGTCGAACTGGCATTGCGCTACCGTGCGCAGGGCGCCGACGAACTGGTGTTCTACGACATCGGTGCCAGCCCGGAAGGACGCTCGGTCGACTACACCTGGGTCGAGCGGGTGGCGCGGCTGATCGATATTCCGTTCTGCGTGGCCGGTGGTATCGGCGATGTGGAAACAGCGCGCGCGGTGCTACACGCCGGTGCCGACAAGATATCGATCAATTCGCCTGCACTGGGCCGCCCGCAATTGATCTCCGAGCTGGCCGACGCGTTTGGCGTGCAATGTGTCGTGGTCGGCATCGATTCGATTCGTGAGGAAGATGGTCAGTGGCGCGTGCGCCGCTACACCGGCGACCCGAGCAAGACCCAGGCGCTGCCGATGCGTACGCTGGATTGGGTGGCCGAAGCGCAGCGGTTGGGCGCAGGCGAAATCGTGCTCAATTGCATGGACAACGACGGCGTGCGCCGCGGTTACGATATCGCCCAACTGCGCCAGGTGCGTGCGTTGTGCCGGGTGCCGCTGATCGCTTCCGGCGGTGCAGGCGAGATGCAGCACTTTGCCGACGTCTTCGACCAGGCCGATGTGGATGGCGCACTGGCGGCCAGCGTGTTTCACAGCGGCGCGATTCCGATTCCGGAACTCAAGCAATTCTTGCGCGCGCAACAGATCGAGGTACGCGATGGGCAGTAACGACGTGGCGACGGGCGACGCGCTCGCGACGCTGGATTGGAGCAAGGGCGAGGGCCTGTTGCCGGTGATCGTGCAGGACGCCGACAACCTGCGCGTGCTGATGCTGGGCTACATGAATGCCCAAGCGTTGGCCGTGACCCAGCAGCGCGGTGAAGTCACCTTCTTCAGCCGCAGCAAGCAGCGCTTGTGGACCAAGGGCGAGAGTTCGGGGAACGTGTTGCGCGTGGTGTCGATCCAGACCGACTGCGATGCCGACACGTTGCTGGTGCAGGCGCGCCCGCATGGCCCGACCTGTCACCTGGGCCGCACCAGTTGCTTCCCGTCTGCGCCCGGGCAGTTCCTGGGCAGCCTGGATGCGCTGGTGGCCGAGCGCGAGCGCGCACGCCCGCATGCCAGCTACACCACCAAACTGTTCGAGCAAGGCATCCGTCGCATCGCGCAGAAGGTGGGCGAGGAGGGCGTTGAAACCGCGCTGGCCGGTGTGGTGCAGGACGATGACGCGTTGCTCGGCGAATCGGCCGATCTGCTGTATCACCTGATCGTGCTGCTGCGCGCACGTGGGCTGGGCCTTGGCGACGCGGTGGCGTTGCTGGAGTCGCGACATCAATAACGTGGTCGCTCCTACGGATAAGCGGGCATGTGTGCCGCCTGCGTACACGCACTGCGCGCCTTGCGATGGCATGTACAATTTCCGCTGATCTTCGCGCGGGAAAACGCATGCATCGTCGCTTCGCTTTGTTGGCACTGGGCTTGCTCGCGGCAAGCGCATACGCGCGCGGCACCACGGTCGATGGCATCGTCTACGAAGAACGCGACGGGCGCGCCGGCCGCAGCGCGGATGAGCCGGGCGTAGCCGATGTGGCGGTTTCCAATGGCGAGCAAATCGTACGTACCGACGCACAGGGGCGCTACCGCCTGCCGGTACGCGACGGGCAGACGGTATTCGTGATCAAGCCGGGCGACCGCCGCTTTTTACCCGCCGCCGACGGTCTGCCCGCATTCTGGCGCCACTACGCACCGCGTGGTTCTGCCAAGCATCGGTACAGCGGTGTCGCCGCGACCGGCCGCAACACACGCAACTGGGATTTCGCGCTGACGCCACGCGCAAACACCGCGGCCGATGGCTTCCAGATGCTGGTGTTCGCCGACAGCCAGACCGCCAGCCTTGCCGACGTTGGCTACTACCAGCGCGACATCGTGGAACCGATCATCGGCAAGACCACCGCCAGGCTGGGCACCACGCTGGGAGATATCGTCAGCGACGATCTAAGCTTGTATCCGGCGTTGAACAAGGTCACCACGCAGCTGAGCGTGCCGTGGTTCCACGTGCCGGGCAACCACGATCTCAACCTGGACGCGCACGACGATGCGCAGTCGCTCGACAGTTGGCATGCGGTCTACGGTCCGGACACCTATGCGGTGGAAGAGGCCAATGCCAGCTTCGTGTTCCTGGACGATGTGGTCTACACGCCGGGCGGCAAGCAGGCCTACATCGGTGGCCTGCGCGAAGATCAATTCGCGTTCCTGCAGAATTATCTGTCGCAGCTGCCACGTGACAGGCTATTGGTGCTGGGCATGCATATCCACCTGTTCGATGCAGTGCCGGGGCAGGAAACCTTCCGGCATGCCGATCGCCGCCGCCTGTTCGCATTGTTGAAAGAGTTTCCGCATGTATTGGTGCTCAGCGGCCATAGCCACACCCAGCGCCAGGTGGATCACGGTGCGGACGAAGGCTGGCAAGGTGCGCGCCCGCTGCACGAGTACAACGTCGGCGCTGCCTGCGGTGCGTTCTGGTCGGGCGCCAAGGATGCCGACGGCATTCCCGATGCGACGATGAGCGATGGAACTCCCAATGGCTATGCGGTGCTGCAAGTTGCCCCCAGCGGCAACTACACGCTGGCTTATCACGCCGCGCGCGCGGCCGACGATGCGCAATTGCTGCTGCACGCGCCCAAGGTACTGCGCAAGGGCGCGTATGCGGCATGGGGCATCTACGCCAATGTCTTCATGGGCCAGGACGACACCGTGGTCGAGATGCGCATCGATAACGGCGCATGGCAGCCGATGAAGCGCGTAGAGCGTGGCGATCCGCGTGTGCTGGCAGAGAATGTGCGCGACGATGCGGCAGACGCGTTGCGCGGTTACGACCGCTCGCCGGAGGCCACGCCATCTACGCATCTCTGGCGCGGCGCATTGCCGACCACGCTGGCGGTGGGCGAACACACCGTCCAGGTGCGCGCGACCCTGCCCACTGGGCAATACAGCGCGAGCACGGTGTACCGCCTGCAAGCCGCTGAGCCGTAAGGCGGCTAACAGTGACCGTCGCCTCATGTCCTTCTCCCACTGGGAGAGGATGCCCCCGAAGGGTGGATGAAGGAGCGCGCAGCGCCTGACAGCACCCAATCCTGGGACACCTCGCGCCAGGAATCCAGGTCGCATCAAACGATTGCCTGTTACCTTGCTCTTGATGCAGCGATAGGGCGCTGTGTCTGCGTGATATCCAGCATGGACAAGAACGCGGCTGCGACATCGCGACGTCGAAGCATGCGTCAGCTGCGACGCAGCCTCATCGCCACAAACACAAACGCCTCCACAAGGGAGGCGTGTTGGGATCCGGGCTGGCAGGCATTGGCGCGCTGGCGAAGATCGGTGCTGGCTGGCGGTTGCTGGCTGGCTGGGCGAGTGTAGCGATGCCCGGTCAGCGCTGCCGAAATGAGAATTAGTCTCAGCGCTCGCCGTGGTTATCGATTGGATGCTGCAGGTGCAGTTGGCGGCGTGGTTGTCGGGTTCGCGGGTGCCGGGGCCTTCGAACGCGGCACGGCGTCCACGGGCGCATCGTCCGTTGATCCGGTTGACTCGACGTCCTGGTCCGACTCGGCATCCATGTCCACTGCCGGATACGGATACGCGACCGCCGGCCCGAGATGCACGCCGGCACGCCAACGCGCCAGCACCGGCGCGATGCGCTTGCCCAGCGACTGCTGCGGCAACGAGGGCAGCTCGCCTTCCTGCTTTTCGCGTGCGGTGATGGCGGCTTTGGCGATGTCGAATGCGGCCAATGGGTCGTCGCTCTGGTTCATTGCATCGATCAACCAAGCCTGCCCAAAATAGGTGGCGTTGGAGGTATTGCCGCAGCCGAACGAGGGCCGGTCGGCGCGCGCAGCGGTGAGGATCAGCGTTTGCGGCGAACGCAGTGCGGGAATGAAACCTCCCGAATAACAGGCCGACAGCACGATGACGCGATTGTCGATGCCGGCATCGTCCAGCGCCTTGCGCAGATCCTGCGGGCTGATGAAATCCTCTTCCTTGTCGTCCACCTGCACGTACAGGCTGTGATCTTCGGTGCCGTGGGTGGTGACGAACAGCAGCAGCGCGTCTTCCTTGCGATCCATGCGCTTGCCGATTGCGGCAAGCGTGTCGTACAGATTGTCGTAGGTCGCCAACGGGGCGTAGGGATGTTCGCCCAGGTTGTCCGGATTGTTGACCAGCGTGACCACGCGCCCGCGCGCATCGAAGCGTTGCTCGAACAGCTGCTTGAGGTAGAGCGTCTCGTTGCGGAAGACATCGTCGCTGGCATCGCCGGCAAAACCGACCACGTACAGATCGGTGACGCCTGGCTGCTGCGGTTGCAACGCTTTCAGCGCTTGCGCCAAGGCGGCCTGATCGACCGGATCGACCGGATCGACCTCATCGCGGTTCTCGGCAGGCTGAGCCTGCAACGCCGCACCAGCGTCCGGATGGCAGCCGGCCATCAACGCCACCACGACGATCAGCGCGGAAAGTCGACGCCATGCTGCATGTGGTGCGAAAGGGGAATGCAGCGACATGGCGCGCCGAGGTCCAGAGAAGACAGGGGGGAGCGGCGGAGCACGGTGCCCGCAGTGCAGACCATCACCCCGCCAGAGAGATGCATGCGGCGCGTCGCAGCTGGAACATCTCAGCGGCTTGCGCAGCGCCAACGCCCGATTGCGCTCAAACGGCAATGAGCGCAACCGGCTTGCAGATCGTGCTTACAGCACCAGCTGGCTGAAACTCTCCACGCGCTGGTGGCTGCCGACCTCGTCGGCCGAACGCGGCGTGGGGTAGTCGTCCAGGCGATCCAGCAGCGCGGTGCGCATGCCGGCACGTTTGGCGGCGTCGAGCTCTTCAATCACATCCGACAGGAACAGGATCTCCGGCCCCGGCACGCCAATGCGCTCGGCGATGCGGCGGTAGCTGGCGCTTTCGCGCTTGGGGCCGACTTCGGTATCGAACCAGTCGGTGATCAGTCCGCTCAGGTCGCCCGCGTCGCTGTGCGCGAAGAACAGTTTTTGCGCCGGCACCGAGCCGGACGAATACACATACAGCGGAATGCCCGCTGCGTGCCAGGCTTTGAGCTGGATCGCGGCATCGGCGTAGATATGCGCAGTGAAGTCGGCCGTCTTGTAGCCCTCGCCCCAGATCAGGCCCTGCAAGGCCTTGAGCGCGGTGTGCTTGCGGTCCTCATCGATCCAGGTCTGCAGCGTGGTGATCAGCACCTCGTCCGGCACGTCCTCTCCGATTTCATCGGCCACCTGGTTGAGCCAGTGGCGCACCTGCGGATGATTGCCGTGCTCGCGCACGTAGGCCGGCATGGCACGGCGCGCGTACGGAAACAAGACGTCCTTGACGAACGAAATGCTGCTGGTCGTACCTTCGATATCGGTGAGGATCGCTTGCGGTCGTGTCATCGTCAGCTGGCCTTGTGAGGTTTCTCGGGGGCGTAGCGGGGGAATTGTTTGGCGATTTCGGTGCCGGTGAAGTGCCCGACCCAGCCGTCCGGCTCGGTGAAGAAGCGGATCGCCACGAAATGCGGTTCCGGTCCCATGTCGAACCAGTGCAGGGTGCCGTCGGGCACGGCAATCAGGTCGTCCTTGACGCATTCGATCTCATAAACCTTGGCATCGACGTGCAGCGTGAACAGGCCCGAGCCGGCGACGAAGAACCGCACTTCATCTTCCTTGTGGAAGTGTTCGTCCAGGAACTTGGCGCGCATTTCTTCGCGCTTGGGGTTGTCCGGCGCGATGCTGACCACGTCCACGGTCTTGAAGCCGCGCTCGGCGCTGATGCGGTCGATATCGGCGCGGTAGGCGTCCATCACCTGCTCGGGCGTTGCGCCCGGTTCGACCGGCGCGCTGGCATGCCAGCGTTCGAAGGTCACGCCGATCTTGACCAGCTCGGCGGCGATCGCATCGCCGTCGCGGCTATCGAACTCGGGTGTGGCGGGATTGGTGTCGGCAAAGATACGCAGTCGGCTCATGGCGGTCTGGCTCACGAATGGGGGACGGGCATTACTCAGCGCGTGCCGCGCAGTTTCAGCAGTTCGAGTTCGCAATGCAGCAGGAATTCGAACGCTTCCAGATGACGACGTGCCTCGGCCATGTTGCGGCCCCAGGCATACAGGCCGTGTCCTTCGATGAGATACCCCCACATGCTCTGTTTGTCCAGCAAGGCATCGACCTGCGTGGCCAGCACCTGCATGTCCTGGGTATTGGCGAACACCGGTACTTCCATCGCGGTTTCGTGGGTGGTGTTGCCATCGAAGGCCTTGAGCAGTTCGTAGCCTTCCAGCCGAATCACACCGCTACCTGCATACAGGCGGGAGGCAATCGTCTGCACCGGCGAGTGCGTATGCAGCACGCAACCGATCTCCGGAAACCGGCGATACAGCTGGGTGTGCAGCAGGGTTTCGGCAGACGGGCGCAACGGGCGGCCGACGGCCAGGCCATCGAAGTCCACCACCATGATGTCTTCTTCGACCAGGCGACCCTTGTCGCGGCCGGAGACGGTGATGGCCGCGTGCTGTTCGTCCAGGCGGTGGGAGAAATTGCTGCTGGTCGCGGGTGTCCAGCCGGCATGGGCCAGCTCGCGGATATTGGCGATCAGCAGATGCGCCAGCTCGTGCAGACGCGCGGCGCTATAGGGCAGGGGGGCAGTGGTCGCATTCATGGACCTATTCTACTGCGCCCCCGGTGCATGGGCAGGTGCAGCGCAGCAGGCGTCGTCTTGCCGCGCCCGACGCCGGCTCATGCGGGGGCTCAGCGGCCGTCGCGCAGACGGCTGTGGCGATACCCGTAGCCGAAGTAGATCACCAGCCCGACCAGCGTCCACAGGCCCATCAGCATCCAGTTGTGCAGCGTCATTGCCGACAGCAGCGCAAGGCAGCTCAACACGCCGGCGGTGCAGATCAGCCAGGCGGCCGGCATGCGGAACGGGCGCGGCAGTTCCGGATGGGTGCGACGCAGGATCAGCACGCCGGCGCACACCGCGGCGAAGGCGATCAGCGTGCCCATCGACGTCAGTTCGCCCAGCACATCCAGCGGGAACACCGCTGCCAGCAGCGCGATGCCGACACCGGTAATGACGGTATTGACATGCGGGGTGCGGTACTTGGGATGGATGCGGGTGAAGATCGAGGGCAGCAGGCCATCGCGCGCAATGATCATGAAGATGCGCGGCTGCCCGATGATCATCACCAGCACCACCGACGACAGCCCGATCAACGCGCCCACTTCCACGACCACACGCAACCAGGCCAGCTGCGGATGCGCCGCCACCGCGGTCACCACCGGCTCGTCGGTGCCGAGCAAGGTGTATGGCACCAGGCCGGTCATGACCGCCGCCATGGCGATGTAGAGCACGGTGCAGACCACCAGCGACAGGATCATGCCGATCGGCAGGTCGCGTTGCGGGCGATGCGATTCCTGTGCTGCCACCGACACCGCTTCGAAGCCGATATAGGCGAAGAACACCATCGCTGCGCCGCGCAGCACGCCTTCCATGCCGTATTTGCCCGGACCTTCGTTGGCCGGAATGAACGGGTGCCAGTTGGAGGTGTCCACGTATTTCCAGCCCACCGCGATCACCAGCAGGATCAGGCCGGTCTTGAGGATCACCATGGCCATGTTCATGGCCGACGACTTGCGGATGCCGACATAGCACAGCCAGGTCAGCAGCAGCACGATGCCGGCCGCCGGCAGGTTGGCGATCGCCCCGGTGGGTTGCAGTTTGCCGTCCAGCGGCGCGCTGACGAATGCGGCCGGCAGGTGGATGTCGAAATGCTCGAGCAGGCTCAAGAAGTAGCCCGTCCAGCTGACCGCCACTGCCGAGGCGGACACGCCGTATTCCAGCACCAGCATCCAGCCGATGAACCACGCGGCCAGCTCACCGAAGGTGGCGTAGGTGTAGGTATAGGCGCTGCCGGAGACCGGCACCATCGCGGCGAATTCGGCGTAGGCCATCGCACAGAACGCACAGCACACCGCTGCGAGCACGAACGAGAGCATGATCGCCGGGCCGGCATGGTCGGCCGCCGCCTGGCCGGTGATGACGAAGATACCTCCGCCGATCACCGCCCCAATCCCCAGGGCCGTCAGCCCCCAGGGGCCAAGCGCGCGTTGCAGGCCCAGCCCATCGGCCGCCTCATGGCTGGCATGCGGGTGTTTGGTGGCCCAAAGTTGTTTGAACATGAAGCGGTTCCGGCTTGGCGCTACGCGCGATCATTGAACAAGAAGACCGGCGTCGCGCGCCGGTCTTAAGAGAAGGTTAGGCCCGTTTCGCGAGGCGACTGTGGTGGATGCCGTAGCCGAAGTAGATCGCCAGGCCAATCACGGTCCAGCCCACGAACACCTTCCAGTGTTCCTGAAAGGCCTGGAAGAACAGGAACAGGCAGGCCAACGCGCCCAGTGGGCAGATCACCATCGCCAGCGGCACCCGGAACGGGCGCGCCAGGTCGGGCTTGGTGAAGCGCAGCACCAGCACGCCAGCGCAGACCGTGGCGAAGGCGAGCAGGGTACCCATCGAGACGAGTTCGCCCAGCACGTTCAACGGGATCACCCCGGCCAGCAGCGCGGCGACCACGCCCACGAAGAGCGTGCCGACGTAAGGCGTGCGGAATGTCGGATGCACCTTGCCGAACAGCTTGGGCATCAGCCCATCCTTGGCCATGGTGTAGAAGATGCGCGGCTGCGCCATCAGCATCACCAGCACCACCGACGACAGGCCGGCGATGGCACCGATTTCCACCGCGGTCTTGAGCCAGGTCAATTGCGGATGGGCTTCCAGCGCGGTGGCCACCGGCTTGGCGGTGCCGAGCTGGGTGTAGGGCAGCAGGCCGGTCAGCACTGCGCAGACGATGATGTAGATGATGGTGCAGATGGCCAGCGACACCAGGATGCCGATCGGCATGTTCTTCTGCGGATCCTTGGTCTCGCCGGCGGAGGTGGAAACCGCGTCGAAGCCGATGTAGGAGAAGAACACGATGGACGCGGCGCGAAACACCCCGTCCCAGCCGAACTGGCCAGGGCCGGTATTTTCCGGGATGAAGGGGTGCCAGTTCGCCGGGTCGATATAGGCAATGCCGAAGCCCACGAACAGGCAGATCACCACGACCTTGATCGCCACCACGATCGCGTTGGCGAACGCCGACTGGGTGACGCCGACGTAGCACAGGATGCTCACTGCGGCGACGATCAGCACGGCCGGCAGGTTGACCAGGTTGCCGGAGCTGACAAAGCCGTGGCCGTCCCAGGCCAGCGGCGCACCCGCGAGTTCTGCGGGGAACGGCAACCCCAGGGTGCCGGTGATGAAGCTGATCAGGTAGGCAGACCAGCCGACCGCAACGCTGGAGCCGGCGAACAGGTATTCCAGCACCAGACACCAGCCGATGAACCAGGCGATGCCTTCGCCGAGCGTGGCGTATGAATACGAATAGGCGCTGCCGGAGACCGGCATCATCGCGGCGAACTCGGCGTAGCACAGGCCGGCGAAGGCGCAGGCGATACCGGCGAACACGAACGACAGCATCACCGCCGGGCCGGCGTGATTGGCCGCGGCCTGGCCGGTCAGCACGAAGATGCCGGCGCCGATCACCGCGCCGATACCGAGCATGATCAGGTGCTTGGCTGTGAGGGTCCGTTGCAACGTGGCTTCGCCTTGCAGGCTACCTTCGACCGGTTCGCCCGCATCGACGTGGCCGGCGGGCTCGATCGGTTTGACCCTCAACAGAGACTTCAGCATTCGGTACATCCCTAAGTGGCAAAGCGCAGGCGCAGGCGCCCGGACGAATTGGTGCGCCGCATCCCGGTGGGACAGGCAAGCGGCCTACCTTGCCAAAGCTACACGCTCACGACAAGCGCGTACGCAGCATGAATGGCGATAATGGCCGCCTGGCCCGCACCGGGCGCCCGAGAACGAGCGATGGTGGATACAACCCTGCAGCAGCAATTGGCGGCGTACCGCCTGCGTTGGCCGGAGGAAGCCGCGCTGGCCGAGCAGTTCGCGCAACTGCTGGACGATGCCACCGATCCGTTCGTGCGCGAGCGTGTCGAAGGTCATTTCACCGGCTCGGCGTGGGTGGTGAGCGCCGACGGCACACGCACCTTGCTGACCCATCACCGCAAGCTGCAGCGCTGGCTGCAGCTGGGCGGGCACGCCGATGGCGACCGCGATCTGGCCCAGGTGGCGTTACGCGAAGCGGAGGAGGAATCCGGGCTCGTCGGCTTGCGGCTGGCCGACGGAGAGCTGTTCGATCTGGACCGTCACTGGATTCCGGCGCGCGGCGACGTGGCGGGGCACTGGCACTTTGATGCGCGATACGTGGTGGTGGCCGGTGCGGACGAGGCATTCGAGGTCAGCGAAGAATCGCTGGCACTGGCATGGCGCCCGATTGCCGAGCTGCTTGCGGAGCCCGAGCTCGATCCATCGCTGCGTCGAATGGCGGAGAAGTGGCTGGAGAGCCGGGATTCGGGATTCGGGATTGGTAGAGGCGGTGGTCCGGCGCCGATCTACCTAGCCGGCCCCATGTTTTTACCTCCTACAGCGTGATTGGACCGGTGAACCCGCCAGTTGCCGCGTAGCGCTATTGCGAATCCCGATTCCCCAATCCCGGTAACTGAAGAGCCGGGATTCGGGATTCAGGATTGGTAGAGGCGGTGGTCCGGCGCCGATCTACCTAGCCGGCCCCCATGTTTTTACCTCCTACAGCGTGATTGGACCGGTGAACCCGCCAGTTGCCGCGTAGCGCTGTTGCGAATCCCGAATCACGATTCCGGTAACTGAAGAGCCGGGATTAGCGATTCGGGATTTGGGATTGGTAGAAGCGGTGACCCGGCGGCTATCCACGTGGCCGGTTCCCATGTTCCCTGCCCGCAGCGTGATTGGACCGGTGAACCCGCCAGTTCCGCGCAGCGCTGTTGCGAATCCCGATTCCCCAATCCCGGTCACTGAAGAGCCGGGATTAGCGATTTGGGATTCGGGATTGGTAGAGGCGGTGGTCCGGCGCCGATCGACCTAGCCGACTCCCATGTTTTACCTTCTGCAGCGTGATTGGACCGATGAACCCACAGGTTGCCGCGCAGCGCTGTTGCGAATCCCGAATCCCGAATCCCCAATCCCGCTCAATAAAGGACCCGGGTCCGCAAGGTGCCGGTGATCTGCCCCAGCTCGTCCTTCAGTACGCCGGCAAGTTCCTCGCTGGCGCCGACATCGATGACCACATAGCCCACCTTGGGGTCGGTGCGCAGGAACTGGCCATCGATATTGACGTTGTGGCGCGAAAACAGTTCGTTGATCTGCGACAGCACGCCCGGTACGTTGCGATGGATGTGCAGCAAACGCAGGCTTTCGGCATGCTCGGGCAGGGTGACTTCCGGGAAGTTCACCGCCGACAAGGTGCTGCCGTTGTCGCTATAGCGCACCAGTTTGGCGGCGACCTCAATGCCGATGTTGTCCTGCGCTTCCAGCGTGCTGCCGCCCACGTGCGGGGTCAGGATCACGTTGTCGTGCGCAGTGAGCGGCGATTCGAACGCATCGCCATTGCCCTTGGGCTCGATCGGGAAGACATCCACCGCCGCGCCGCCGATCTGGCCGGAGGTGAGCGCCGCATCCAGCGCGTCGATGTCGATGACGGTGCCACGCGAGGCGTTGATGAGATGCGCGCCGGGTTTCATGCGGGCGATCTCCGGTGCGCCGATCATGTCCTTGGTCGACGGCGTTTCCGGCACGTGCAAGGTCACCACGTCCGCGCGTGCCAGCAGGTCGTCCAGATCGATCGCCGCGCGGGCATTGCCCAACGACAGCTTGGTTTCGATATCGTGGAAGATCACCTGCATGCCAAGCGATTCGGCCAGCACGCCGACCTGGGTGCCGATATGCCCGTAGCCGACGATGCCCAGCACCTTGCCGCGCGTTTCGTGGCTGCCGGTGGCCGATTTGGACCAGCCACCGCGATGGCATTGCGCGTTCTTCTGCGGAATGCCGCGCAGGAGCAGGATCGCCTCGGCGATGACCAGTTCGGCCACGCTGCGGGTGTTGGAGTAGGGCGCGTTGAACACCGGGATGCCGGCCAGCTCGGCCGCGTCCAGGTCGACCTGGTTGGTGCCGATGCAGAAGCAGCCGACTGCGATCAGGCGCTTGGCGTGCGCCAGCACGTCGGCGCTCAGCTGCGTGCGCGAGCGGATACCGACGATATGCGCGTCGGCGATGCGGGCGATCAACTCGTCTTCCGGCAGCGATTTGGCGTGCAGTTCGATCTGCGAGTAGCCGGCGGCACGGAACACGTCTACGGCGGTCGGGCTGATGCCTTCCAGCAACAGCACGCGGATGTCCTGCTTGGGAAACGAGGTTTTCTTCGGCGACATGGGGGAACGCACTGCAGCAATCGGGTCGGCAACTATGCCAGATGGGGTGCGCGATTGGGCGGTCGCAACGCAGTGTTTGCACCGGCGAAGCCCTTGCGGTGCAACGGTTTCAGCTGAATCCAACGCGGCGTCGGCCGGGAGTGCGCCGGCTGGACGGGGCAGGCCGGCGCTGGCACGCTGTGCGGTTCCTACCGCAGCGCCGCGTGCCATGACCGATCCCCGCATCCTTTCGTTGCAACAGGCCGTGCCTGCGTTGCGTTTGAAGACCGAGCCGGCCGACCTGGAGCACTACGGGCGCGACTGGACGCGCCGCTGGACGCCGAACCCGCTCGCCATCGCCTTGCCCGGCTCGGTGGAGGAAGTGCAGGCGGTCATGCGTTGGGCAAACGCGCAAGCCGTGGCGGTGGTGCCCTCGGGCGGGCGCACGGGCTTGTCCGGCGGCGCAGTGGCGGCCAACGGCGAATTGGTGTTGAGCCTGGAGCGGTTGAACAAACCGCTGGATTTCAATGCAGTGGATCGCACGCTCACCGTGCAGGCCGGCATGCCGCTGGAAGCGGTGCACAACGCCGCGCGCGAGCATGGGCTGGTGTACCCGGTGGATTTCGCGGCACGCGGCTCGTGTTCGATCGGCGGCAATATCGCCACCAATGCCGGCGGCATCCGGGTGATCCGCTACGGCAATACGCGCGAATGGGTGGCCGGGTTGAAGGTGGTCACAGGTGGCGGCGAGTTGCTGGAACTCAACAATGCGCTGGTGAAGAATTCCAGCGGCTACGACTTCCGGCATCTGATGATCGGCTCTGAAGGCACGCTCGGCATCGTCGTCGAAGCCACGTTGCGGCTGACCGACCCGCCGCCGCCCAGCAACGTGATGCTGCTGGCATTGCCGTCCTTCGACGTATTGATGCAGGTGTTCGCCGCGTTTCGCGCGCAGCTGCGTTTGGAGGCGTTCGAATTTTTTACCGATCGCGCGCTGGAGCATGTGCTTGCGCATGGCGCGCAGGCGCCGTTCGCCGAGGTCCACCCGTATTACGTGGTCACCGAATTCGCGGCAGGCGACGAGGCGCAGGAGGCGGCTGCGATGGCGGCCTTCGAGACCTGCATGGAGCAGGGCTGGGTCAGCGATGGCGTGATCAGCCAGAGCGATGCGCAGGCCGCGCAACTGTGGCGCCTGCGCGAAGGCATCACCGAAGCGCTGGCGCGCTATACGCCGTACAAGAACGACGTGTCGGTGCGCATCTCGGCGATGCCCGCATTCCTGGCCGAAACCCAGGCCTTGCTCAGCCAGGCGTATCCGCACTTCGATGTGGTGTGGTTCGGGCATATCGGCGATGGCAACCTGCACATCAACGTGCTCAAACCCGATGGCACCAGCCAGGGCGATTTCGTTGCGGCCTGCGATCAGGTCACCAAGTTGCTGGCGCAGGCCCTGCAGCGTTTCGACGGCAGCATTTCCGCCGAACACGGCATCGGCCTGGTCAAGAAGGCCTATCTATGGAGCACGCGCTCTGCCGAGGAAATCGCCTTGATGCGCGGCATCAAACATGTGCTCGATCCTCATCTTTTGCTGAATCCCGGCAAGCTGTTCGCGACGCATGACGCACCTGCCGACACGCCCGCCGGTTAGTCTTCCAGCACCTTCACACGGAATCGATCAGCCCATGATGCGCTCCCTCGTGTTCTGCGCTTTGACGCTGCTGCCGCTGGCAGCGTTCGCATCCAGCCTGGCCGGCACTTCGGCAGGTGCCTCGTCGGCTGGCTCGTCCAATTCTTCCGGCAGCAGTTCCGGCGACGACAAGGTGGTGGCCGACGCCCGCGAAGATGCGGCCGGCTTTGTTGCCAGCGATGGCGTCATCCGCGGCGCGCGTCTGGAAGCGGCGTTGGTGCAGTTGCGTAGCCGTAGCGACGCGGCGCGGCTGGCCAGCGACCTGGAACTGGCGCAGTCCGTTCTGGCCCAGTGAGTCTGCGCCGGCGGTGCGGTTGGCTGCTGCTGGCTGCCTTGATCGCACCGCAGGCGCAGGCCGAACTGTTGTTGGAGGTTGTTCCCTCGGATTTGCCTGCGGCGCAAATCGACGCAAGTAATGCGCTGGTGCAGCAGGTCGCACAGCGATTGCCGCAAGGCTGGACCCAGCGGATGACCGCCCCGATCCAGCTGCAATGGCGCACCGATCTGCCGATGCAGGTACACGGCCGTGCAATCGGCAATCGCATCCTGCTCGATCGCGCGCTGCTGCAGGCGTGGAGCGCGCAATCCGACGATGCAAGTGCCGATCGCAGCGCGGCGGCCACGCGCGCGGCGATGGCTGCGCTCATACACGAACTGGCGCATGTGCTCGATCGCGGCGCACACAGCGCGTTGTCGCGCGATCCGCGCCTGCGTGATCTTGCCGGCTGGCAGGTACGGCCGTGGCGGGTAGGGCGCGGCGCAAATCGGTTCAGTGACCGCAGCCCGGACGCGTACGAACGTCGCAGCCCGGCCGAGTTCGTTGCGGTCAATCTCGAGCATTACGTGCTGGACGCCGACTACGCCTGCCGGCGCCCTGCGCTGGCGGCCTGGTTTGCGCAGCGCCTCGGTACGCCGCGGGGCGCTACGCCCTGCGAGACTGCGTTGCCGTACCTGCAGGCCGACAACGATGCCGGTGCGATGTCGTTGCTGTCGCTGGATCCGGCACGCGTGTACGCGGTGGACTATCTGCTTGCCGAGGGCAACGAGCAGCCGATGAGCCGCTGGGGCCATAGCATGTTGCGCCTGGTGATCTGTGCACCCGGGCGCGCACCAGGCCCGGCATGCCGGCTGGATCTGCAGTACCACCGTGTGCTGTCGTTCCGCGCGTTCGTGGGCGATGTGCAGATTTCCAGCTGGCGTGGGCTCACCGGCTCGTATCCGTCGCGGCTGTTCGTGCTGCCGTTGAATCAGGTGGTCGACGAATACACCAAGGTGGAATTGCGTGCCCTGTCGTCGGTGCCGCTGACACTGGCGCCCGATGAGATCGCGGCCCTGCTGAAGCGCGCCGCGCAGGTGCACTGGAGTTACGACGGGCACTATTACTTCATCGGCAACAACTGCGCGGTGGAGACCTATAAGTTGCTGCATGACGGGGTGCCGCGTCTGGCTGCAGCGAACTTGTCCTCGATCACGCCGCGCGGGGTACGGCAGCGACTGCAGCGTGCCGGCATCGCCGATCTGCGGGTGCTGGACGACCCTGCACAAGCCATCCGTCAGGGCTATTACTTCGAATCGGCGGCGGCGCATTACCAAACCATGTTCGATGTCGTCCGGCGCGGCATCGCGGTGCCGCAAACAACTGTCGCGCAGTGGCTGGATGCCACGCCCGAGGTGCGCGCGCAATGGTTCGGACGCGGTGGCCTGCGCGAGACTGCAGCGGCATTGTTGCTGGAACAGGCGGCCCTGCGTCGTCAGGAATTACTGGCGCGCGATGCGCTCAAGCGCCTGTTGCAACCGGGCATGGCCGCGCGCGACGCAGTGCAGGGACAGCTGCAAGCGCTGTTCGCGCGCCAGGCGCAACTCAGTCATCCGGCGGTGCTGCTGGGCAGCGCGGGGTATGGCTTGCCGCAAGCGGACGAGCAGCAACAGCTGAGCGCGCGCGTGGCGCAGGAAAGCGCGGTGTTGGTCGGCGGCTGGAAACAGCTGCAGTTGGCTGGACGGCAGCAATTGCCGGCCAACATGCGCAATGGGTTGGAGCAGGGCGAAGCGAATGTGGAACGTTTGCGTGCGCGCCTGCGCGTGCTTGCGCGCGGTGATGCCGCCGCCGCGGATGTGTTCACCCCCGCGCACGCGCAATCGCGACCCTGACCAGAACGGGTGAGTTGCTTGGCGCTCTCCCGTCGGGAGAGGGGTTGGGATGAGGGGGGCAGCCAGCATTCTCCCGAATTGCCTCGCCCTCATTGAGGGGGCAGCGCGCCGTCTTCTCTCGGCGAAATAAGGAAGGGCGGCAGTCCGCAGCTGTGAGTTCTGACTACGCTGCCACTAGCAGGAGTAACCCACCGCATCAGCACACAGCTGTCATGTCAGCCGATGTATCTCAGCCGGCTGGTTGCAGATCCGCTTGCTTTGCATACTGACGCAGCCATTGGCTGACATGCGCGTCGTTGCGGTACCGCTGCATCAACGTGGCCAGGCGTGCCGGTGCCGGCGTGCAGAACTGTGCCACGGCCACTTCGATTTCATGCCGGCGGTCGGCGTCATACGGCTCTTCGCCGGCGAAGTGCTCGCAGGTGTCGTAGTCCTCGACCAGTTTGCGCACATCCTCCGGCATGCCGCACAGGCCTGCCGGATGCTGCAGCCATTCGTCTTCCACCTTGGGATCGGTGCAGGCCACCGGCGCAGGCGTTGCGGCCTGCGTCGGTGCTTGTTGCACGCTGCAGGCCGCCAGCACACCCACGGCCACGACAACGGCAAGGCGACGCATCAGTCGGCGCGACCGGCAAATTCGCCCGTGGTGGTGTTGACCAGCACGCGTTCGCCATTGGTGATGTACTCGGGCACCATGATTTCCATGCCGGTGTTGAGCTTGGCCGGCTTGGGCCGCTTGGTGGCGGTGCCGCCCTTCAATTCCGGCGGCGTCTCCACCACTTCCAGCGTCACCGTCTGCGGCAGTTGGACGGCCACCGGCTGGTCGTCGATCACTTGCACATAGATGCCGGTCAGACCGTCGGTGATGTAGCCGGCGTCGGTGCCGATCACGTCCGCATCCAGCGTGTACGGGGTGAAGTCTTCGTCGTCCATGAACACGAACGCCTCGCCGTCCTTGTACGAGAACGTGGACTGCCGGCGCAGCAGCTCGACTTCCGGCAGGTTGTCGTCGGCATCGAAGCTGGCGTCGGTTTTCACTCCGCCCGGCACGCTGTACATGATGAAACGAAAGCGCACATTGCCGCCGCGGCCCTGCGGCGAGCTGCGTTCGATGTCGCGGACCTGGTAAATGCCGCCGTTGTATTCGACGACGTTGCCTTTCTTGATGTCGTTGGCTTTCATGGCTTCAGTCAGAGATTAGGGATTGGGGATTTGGGATTGGCAAAAACAGGATTGCAGGAGGCGGGGAGGGTACGGCGTTCTCGCTGCGACCAATCCCCAATCCCGAATCCCCAATCCCGGCTATTTGGGCGCCAACCGCACGCCGCCGTCCAGGCGGATCACTTCGCCGTTGAGGTAGCGGTTGCGCAGGATGAAGGCGACGGTGTCGGCGTATTCGTCGGGCTGGCCGAGGCGCGAGGGGAACGGGATGGAGGCGGCCAGCGATTGCTGCACGGCCTCGGGCATGCCGTCGACCATCGGGGTCCAGAACACGCCCGGCGCGATCGTCATCACGCGAATGCCGAAGCGGGCCAGTTCGCGCGCCATCGGCAAGGTCATGCCGACCACGCCGCCTTTGCTTGCCGCATATGCTGCCTGGCCAATCTGGCCCTCGAATGCGGCGACCGAGGCGGTATTGACGATCACGCCGCGCTCGCCGTCATCGCCGCTGGTGTTGTGTTGCATGACATCGGCCGCGGCCTTGGCCACATTGAAGCTGCCGACCAGATTCACCAGCACGGCGTTGCGGAAGGTGGCCAGCGGCATGGGCGCTTCCTTGCCCAATACGCGGCCGGCGCCGAGGATGCCGGCGCAATTGACCACCAGATTCAATCCGCCCAGCGCCTGCGTAGCCTGCGCCACATTGGCCGCGACCTGGGCCTCATCGGTGACATCGGTGGCGAGATAATGCGCGTTGCCGGCACCGAGCAGCGCCAGCGCCGCCTCGGCCTTGTCGGCGTTGACATCGAACAGCGCGACCTTGCCACCGTCGGCCACCAGGCGCTGTGCGACAGCCAGGCCGAGACCGGAGACGCCGCCGGTCACGATGGCAAGGACAGAAGATGGCTGCATGCGTTGGTTCCCTGAGTCGCGTTGATGGCCGGTGGTAGCGGCAAACGAACGATCGGCGGAGCGGTCGGCAATTCTAGCCCAAGCTCCTGCGTGATCGCGGTGGTAGGTGATGCACGATTGCGCGGGCAGGGAGATCTCAGCCGGCGGCAGCCAACGCCTTGCCGACCTTGCTGCCGGTGTCGCGACCGAGCAGCTGCGCCAGCCAGCGGCCGGTACGGGCCAGGGCGGGCAGGTCGATGCCGGTGGGCATGCCCAGCCCCTGCAACAGGTACACCACGTCTTCGCTGGCCACGTTGCCGCTGGCGCCCCTGGCATACGGGCAGCCGCCCGCACCGGACACGGCCGCATCGATCACGCGTACGCCTTGCTCCAGGCAGGCCGCGATATTGGCCAGCGCCTGCCCATAGGTGTCGTGGAAATGCACCGCCAATGCCGGCATCGGCACGGCCTGCGCCACCGCGGCCAACATCCGACGCGCCTTGACCGGCGTGCCCACGCCAATGGTGTCGCCCAGCGAGATTTCATAGCAGCCGAGCGCGTGCAGACGTTGTGCCACATCCACCACGTCGGTCACCGGCACCTCGCCCTGGTACGGGCAGCCCAGCACGGTGGAGACGTAGCCGCGCACGCGTACGCCATCGAGCGCGGCCTGCTGCAGGATCGGCCGAAACCGTTCGATCGATTCGTCGATGCCTGCGTTGGTATTGGTGCGATTGAACGCCTCCGATGCTGCGGTGAATACCGCCACTTCCTGCGCCCCGGCGGCGCGTGCGCGTTCGTAGCCCTGCAGGTTGGGCACCAGCACCGGATATGCGATGCCCGGCGCCCGCGCGATGCCGGCAAACACCTCGGCGGCGTCGGCCAGCTGCGGTACCCAGCGTGGGCTGACGAAGCTGGTTGCTTCGATCGTGCGCAGCCCGGTGGCCGAGAGTTGATCGATCAACGCGATCTTGTCGGCAGTGGCGATCGGCTGCGCTTCGTTTTGCAGGCCATCGCGTGGGCCAACTTCGACGATGCGGACGAAGTCGCTCATGCGCTCACGTCGCGGCGCGCATGACGGCGTACAGGCGTCGCCACAACCGCAGGCGTGGTGGCGGCCGAATGCGCGAATAGGGAAACCAGGGACATCGGAAAGATACTCATGCGGGGAGGTGGCAGACCGCTTCGCAATTGTGGCCATCAGGGTCGAGCACGAAGGCGCTGTAATAGTGTGGGTGGTAATGCGGGCGCAGGCCGGGTGCGCGGTGATCGCGGCCGCCGGCGGCCAGCGCAGCACGATGAAACGCATCGACGCTGTCGCGGTCGGTCGCCGTCAGCGCGACATGGATGGTGCCCGGCGTCTGCGCGTGGGAGCCCAGCCAGAGAAACGGGCGCTCGGTGCCGAAGCCGGCATGCGCGCGGCCGCCGGTCTGCGCGGCCGTCAGTTCCACCAGCAGCGCGATGCCCAGGGGCGCGAGCGCGGCCTGGTAGAACGCGGTGCTGGTTTGCAGATCGCTGCAGGCCAGGCCGATATGATCGATCGCGCTCACGCCATGCTCTCCGGCACCCACGCGGCGCTGCGCTTGTCGAGGAACGCCCCCAGGCCTTCCTGGCCTTCGGGCGACACGCGCAGACGGGCAATCAACGCCGCATTGGCGGCATCGATGGCATCGCGGTCGGCAGGTGGCAGCACCGAGCGCACCAGCGCCTTGGCGCTGCTGGTGGCCAGCGGCGCCGCTGCCAGCAGCAGACGGACCTGCCGCTCCACGGCGATATCCAGCTGATCGGCGGCCACCAGTTGGTGCAGCAGACCCAGCAACTGCGCGGTGCCGGCATCGAAGATCTCGGCGGTTGCGAACCAGCGCCGCGCCTGGCGCGCACCGATCGCTGCAACCACATAAGGCGAAATGACCGCCGGCAGCAGGCCGAGCTTGCTCTCGGTCAGGCCAAAGCGCGCCTCGGTACAACCGATGGCGATATCGCAACACGCCACCAGGCCGACACCGCCGCCGAAGGCGGTCCCGTTGACGCGCGCGATGGTGGGCTTGGGCAGTTCATCGAGGGTGCGCATCAGCTGCGCCAGTGCCAATGCATCGGCGGCGTTCTCCGCTTCGTTGGCGCTGGCCATGCCGCGCATCCAGTGCAGGTCCGCGCCGGCCGAAAAGGCCGCGCCATCACCGGTCAGCACGACGATACGGATCTGCGACGCCCGGCCAGCCTCGCGCAATGCATCGGTCAGCGCGGCGATCAGCGTCGCATCGAAGGCGTTGTGGACTGCGGGGCGATGCAACCGCAAGGTGCGGACCGCTCCGTGGTCTTCGACGATCAAGCCGGTGTCCTGCATTGCGTCCGTCCATGAATGGGATGCGAACCATGATAGCGGGCCGGGTCGCCGGAGCCATGACGCGGTGCGTCGATGCTAGAATTGAGAACCATTCCTAACAATCAGGCCGTCTTTGTGACGCTGTCCGACATGCCTTTGCATCGCGCCGCCATCGTGGATTCCGTGGAGGATCGTCTCCCCAACGACACGATCGCCCGGCGCTTGCGGGAGTTGGGGTTTGTCGCAGGCGAGGAAGTCACGGTGCTGGCCACCGGGCCGGTCGGTCGCGAGCCATTGTTGGTGCAGGTGGGCTACACGCGGTTTGCCCTGCGGCGCAGCGAGGCTGCGCGCGTGCAGGTGCGCCATGCGGGAGGATCGGCATGAGCGCGGCCAGCGTTCCTCTGCGTCTGGCGCTGGTTGGCAACCCCAACAGCGGCAAGACCGCACTGTTCAACCAGCTCACCGGCAGCCGGCAGAAAGTGGCCAACTACACCGGCGTCACCGTCGAGCGTAAGGAAGGGCACTTCCGCGCACCGTCCGGGCGCGACTTTGCGGTGCTGGATCTGCCCGGCGCCTACAGCCTGCAACCGGCGAGCCTGGACGAGGCGATCACCCGCGACCTGTGCCGTGGCTTTTATCCGGGCGAGCCGGCGCCGGACGTGCTGGTCTATGTGATGGACGCGACCAATCTGCGCCTGCATCTGCGCTTTGCGTTGGAGTTGCGCGAGCTCGGCCGCCCGATGATCGTGGCGCTGAACATGATGGATGCCGCACAGCGGCGCGGCATTGTCATCGACCTGCCGGCGCTGGAGCAGGCGCTCGGCGTGCCGGTGGTCGAAACGGTGGCGGTGCGGCGCGGTGGTGCCAAGGTGCTGGTCGAGCGGCTCGATGCGCAGGCGGCGCGCCTGGCGGCGCCCGCCGCCAATCCGCCGGCCGACGGTAATTATCACGCGCTGGTGCGGCAGATCCTTGGCGCAGCGGTGACCATGCCCACCCGCACCTCGCGTGTGGATGATGCGTTGGACCGCTGGCTGCTGCATCCGATCTGGGGCCTGGTCACGCTGGCGGTGGTGATGTTCCTGATCTTCCAGGCGGTCTATGCCTGGGCTGCGCCGGTCATGGACCTGATCGACGGCGGCACCGCTGCCTTGGGCGATTGGGTCGGCGCGACCCTGCCGGAAGGTCCACTCAACAGCTTGCTCAAGGATGGCGTCATCGCCGGACTGGGCGGGGTGATCGTGTTCCTGCCGCAGATCCTGATCCTGTTCGCCTTCATCCTGGCATTGGAAGAATCCGGCTATCTGCCACGTGCGGCGTTTCTGCTCGATCGCATGATGTCGGTGGCCGGTTTGTCGGGGCGCTCGTTCATTCCGCTGTTGTCGAGTTTTGCGTGTGCGGTGCCGGGCATCATGTCCACGCGCAGCATCCAGGACCCGCGCGACCGGCTCGCCACCATCATGGTCGCGCCGTTGATGACCTGTTCGGCGCGGCTGCCGGTGTATGCGTTGTTGATCGGCGCCTTCATTCCGCAGAGGACCGTGTGGGGCATCTTCAACCAGCAGGGGCTGGTGCTGTTCGGTCTGTACGCTGCGGCCATCGTCAGTGCGCTGCTGGTCTCGTGGACGATGAAGAAATGGCGGCGCGACAAGAGCGAGCACCCGTTGATGCTGGAGCTGCCGTCCTATCGCGTCCCGCAGGTGCGCGATCTGGCGCTGGGGCTGTGGGAGCGCGCATGGATCTTCCTCAAGCGCGTGGGCGGCATCATCCTGGCGCTGACCATCCTGCTATGGTTCCTGCTGTCGTTTCCCGAGGCGCCGGCCAATGCCACCTTGCCGGCAATCGACTACAGCTTCGCCGGTCGTATCGGTCACGCAATGGCAGTGTTCTTCGCACCGCTGGGCTTCAACTGGCAGATCTGCATCGCGTTGATTCCCGGCCTGGCTGCGCGCGAAGTGGCGGTGGCCTCGCTGGCCACGGTGTACGCGTTGTCCGCTGCCGACGACGACGCAGCAGCCCAGGCGCTGTCGCCGTTGATCAGCGACGGTTGGTCGCTGGCCACCGCGTTGTCGCTGCTGGTCTGGTACATCTACGCACCGATGTGCATCTCCACCCTGGCCACGATCAAGCGCGAAACCAACTCGTGGAAGCAGATGACCATCAGTGCGGTGTACCTGTTCGCGCTGGCCTACCTGGCGTCGCTGGTGACTTACCAACTGGCCGTGCTGCTGGGAGCCGGCTGAGATGACGCTTTCGCTCACGCTGCAGTACCTGGTGATCGCCATCGCAGTGCTGGTGAGCCTGTGGGTGGTGATGAAGAAACAGTTTCCCGGTGTGCTGCGTCGCCTGCGTGGCGCGCTTGCGCTTGGGCTGCTGCGCAACGGGCGGCCGGCATGGATGCAGGCACTGGGGCGTCGCGTGGCACCGCCTGCCGCCCAAACCGTCTCGGCCTGCGGCGGTTGCGACAGCTGCGGCCCGACACCGCCCCGCAGCCACTGACCCGCGTCGTCTGGTCTACACTTGCGCGGCCGCAGGACGCGGCCAGACAAGGGGGCGGTGATGCGTTTGCTGGTGTTGTTGGCGGTGCTGGCCGCCGTTGCGGGCCTTTATAACTATGGCGGCAACGCACTCGACGAGAAGCAGGTGCGCGATTTCTATGCCGCGCACGACAAGGCGATGTTGAGCCAGGACGGCGAGGCGCTCTGCGCGATGGCCGCGCCGGAATTCGAAATGGTGATGCTGTACCGCATGGATTCGCATCAGCAGCGGCAGACCGCCAACCGCGAAAAATATTGCAAGTCCAACGGCGAATGGGCGCAGGTGCTGCGGCAGATGAGCCACGTGGCCGATCCGGAAGAGCTGATCGACTACAAGCAGTCGATCACCAAGATCGACATCGCCGCAGACGAACACTCGGCGATGGTCGAAACCCGCGCCACGCTCGGTCTGCCGGGCGTGCGCATGACCTTTCGCACACGCGACAAGGTGATCCGCAAGCGCTGGAAGACACTCATCGCCCACAGCGAAGGCACTGCCTGGGTCGGCCCGGCCTATCAATAAGCGCAGTTGACCAAACGACTGCGCTTGTTGCCCGCTGGCGCGGTCGTCGCTGGGTGCGGCTTGTGTCATGCGGCCAGGGCAGCTGCAGTGCATCCTCCATGGTTGCCTGGCGATGGCCGGCGACGTGCTGGTGGCCTTTGGACTGCGTGCCGGGCGAGGCACGCGGCCAGCGATCCGTCGCTGCACTGCACAGCGCCGCAGCCACTGGCGTTCGCTATGCTTGCGCCATGACAACTTCCTTCCAGATCTCCCGACGTGCGCAGGCGCTGACCAGTTCGGCGATTCGCGAAATCCTCAAGGTGACCGAACGGCCGGAGGTCATTTCCTTCGCCGGCGGCCTGCCGTCGCCGGCCACCTTTCCGGTGGAGCGCATGCGCGCAGCCAGCGACCAGGTGCTGCGCGACGCCCCGCAGGCGGCACTGCAATACGGCCCAACCGAAGGTTATGCGCCGCTGCGCGAATGGGTGGCCGCGCGGCTGAGTCGCGACGGCGCCAGCATCCGGCCTAGCAAGGTGCTGATCACCACCGGCTCGCAACAAGGCCTGGACCTGCTCGGCAAGGTCTTTATCGACGAAGGCAGCAAGGTGTTGGTGGAAACGCCGAGCTACCTGGGCGCATTGCAGGCGTTTTCGTTGTTCCAGCCGGCATTCGTCGGCATGCCTTCGGACGAGGACGGCGTGGTGGTGGATGCGCTGGATCCGTCGTTGCTGGCCGATGCGCGCTTTCTCTACTGCCTGCCGAATTTTCAGAATCCCACCGGCCGGCGCTTGCCGTTGGCGCGTCGCCAGGCCTTGGTGGCACGCGCGGCCGAGGCAGGCGTGCCGATCGTGGAAGACGACCCGTATGGCGAGCTGTACTACAGCGGGCAACCGTTGCCGAGTCTGTTGTCGATGAACCCGGAAGGCGTCATCTACATGGGCTCCTTTTCCAAGGTGCTCGCGCCCGGCCTGCGGCTGGGCTATGTGGTGGCGCCCGAAGCGGTGCTGGGAAAACTGATCCAGGCCAAGCAGGCGGCCGATCTGCACACCCCATCGTTCACGCAGCGCGTGGTGTACCAGACGCTGCAGGACGATTTTCTCCAGACCCATATTCCGCAGATCCGTGCGCTGTACGCGCGTCAATGCAGCCTGATGCTGGAGGCGCTGGACCGGCACTTCCCGCCGCAGGTGCAGTGGAATCGCCCGGAGGGCGGCATGTTCTTGTGGGTGACCTTGCCACCGGGTCTAGACGGGACCGCGTTGCTGGCGCGGGCCATCGCGCGCAATGTCGCGTTCGTTCCCGGCGCGCCGTTCTTCGCCACCTTGCCGCAGACCAATACGCTGCGCCTGTCGTTCGTCACCGTGCCCGGCGAGAAGATCGATGCCGGCATCCAGGTGCTGGGCGAGCTGTTGCGCGAGGCGCTGGCCGAGTTGCCGGGGCTGGGCGGGTGACGGTGGCGACGGCGGAGCAGGGTGCGCCGATCGCGATCAGGATCGATCACGTTGCCATCGGCAGCGCGCGCGACTTCACTCGCCCTGGCAGCCGCAGCGCGATCGACAAGCGCGCGCTGCAGGGAGCGGTGCAGGTGGGCCTCGAAGGCCTGGAGGGCGACGAGCAAGGCGACCGGCGCGTGCATGGCGGGCCGGACAAGGCCATCCATCATTACCCGCGCGATCACTACGCTGCCTGGCGCGATGAACTTGGTCCGCACGTGTTGCTTGAGGCTGCAGGTGCCTTTGGCGAAAACCTCAGCAGTGTGGGCGTGACCGAAGCCGATGTCTGTCTCGGCGATCGCTTCACCTTGGGCACGGCGGTGGTGGAGGTGTCGCAGTTGCGACAACCGTGCTGGAAGCTGTCGGACCGTTTTGGTGTGCGCGAACTGGCGCGGCGGGTGCAGGAAACCGGCCGTACCGGCTGGTATTACCGCGTGCTGCAGCCGGGCAGCGTCGCGGCCGGCGACCTGCTGACCCTGCAGGCGCGGCCGCATCCGGAGTGGCCGCTGTCGCGTCTTCAGCAGGTGCTGTACGCACGCCAGGTCGATGTTGCAGCTGTCACCGCGGTATTGCAGCTGCCGCTCGTGCCGTCCTGGCGCACGCTTTTCGAACGCCGCCTGCAGCGCAGCGAAGTGGAAAGCTGGAGCAAGCGGCTGGATGGGATCGGCGACTGAGGAGGGATAACGAAACTACTGCGCAGCGTCAGGCGGATGTGGTCGCTGCGTACGTCGGCCAGTACGGCATGTGTATGCGCTTGCGCCGCGCAGTCCGCGCCTGCGTGACGATTGCGCGCTACGTTGCGATAGCCACGCGTAGAGCGGCCGACATCATCGCCTCATAGGGTTGGCTGCGTGCCGGCTTGCGGAATCGGCAGAGTCCAGTCGCATCTGTGGCTCTCCACTCGGCAGTACATATCCAGGAGCCGTTCGCCACGCCTCGTCGCGCGCCTCGACAGTACCGGTCGCATCACCGCGCAACGCCGCATCGCGCGCAATGGGGCACCGCGGTGACGAATCGCTAATCCCAGATCCCCAATCCCGGCTATCGTGTACCACCCCACATCGCCAAGCCAGCCTGCCGCCATGACAACCTCTGCTGTGAAAGTTCTGATCCACGGCGCCTCCGGGCGGATGGGCAAGGCGTTGCTGCGCTTGGCTGCCGAAGACCAGACCGTGCAGGTGGTCGGCGCCGTGGTGGGCCGCTCGCCGTCCCAGCGCGTGGTCGATGGGGTGCCGTTTTTCGCTGCCAGCGAACTCGGCGGCGCGCCTGCGTTCGATGTGGCCATCGACTTCAGTTTGCCGCAGGGCTTCGCACCGATCCTGGCGTTGTGCGCGCAGCGCGGCAAGCCGCTGGTGTCCGGCACCACCGGGCTCGACGAAGCGCAACGTGCGGCCTTGCGCGATGCCGCCCAGCAGATTGCGCTGGTCTGGGCGTCCAACTTCAGTTTGGGCGTTGCGGTGCTGACAGAGCTGGTGGAACGCGCGGCCGGCACCTTGCCGGGGTGGGACTGCGACATCCTCGAAGCGCATCACGTGCACAAGCAGGACGCACCCTCCGGCACCGCATTGACGCTGGGCGAAGCGGCGACCGGCAGCGGCGCGCAGCCGCGCTATGTCAGCCTGCGTGCCGGCGACATCGTTGGCGAACACACCGTGCAGTTCACCGGGCTGGGCGAGCGGGTCGAGCTGGTGCACCGCGCAACCAACCGCGACATCTTCGCGCGCGGTGCCTTGCATGCGGCCAAGCGGCTGATCGGCAAGCCGGCAGGCAGCTACCGCGTACGCGACCTGGTGCTGTAAGCGCGCCGCAGCCATGCATGAATGGTAGCCGCACCTCGCGGCCTATTCATGCCTCAGCGTTGATGCCGTGACGGCATCCGATGCTCTTCAGACTGGCATGGCGGGGCAGTTGCCTTTACAATTCTCGCTTGCCCGAACCAGCGTCGGACCGGTCCCCAGCACCGCGTCCGCGCTTTGCTGCAACCGGAATTTGGCCGGGAGCGCATCGGAGTCCCAGGCAGCCAGAGCGAGACCCCCACGTGACCCAACCCGCAATCCTTGTCCTCGAAGACGGCACCGTGTTCGAGGGCGAATCCGTAGGCGCCAACGGGCTTTCTGTCGGTGAAGTGGTGTTCAACACTGCCATGACCGGCTACCAGGAAGTCCTGACCGATCCCTCCTACGCCCGCCAGATGGTCACGCTGACCTATCCGCATATCGGCAACACGGGCTTCACCGACCAGGACGACGAGGCCCGCAAGATCTGGGCGGCCGGCCTGATCGTGCGCGATGTGCCGCGCCGCCCCAGCAACTGGCGCAGCCAGGTGGCCTTGCCGGAATGGCTGCAGGCCCGCGGTGTGGTCGCCATCTCCGGCATCGACACCCGCAAGCTGACCCGCCTGCTGCGGCAGAAGGGCGCCCAGAACGGTGCGCTGATGGCCGGCGACATCGACGTCGAGAAAGCGCTGGAAGCCGCACGCAAGTTCCCCGGCCTGAAAGGCATGGATCTGGCCAAGGTGGTCTCGACCGAGAGCACGTACACCTGGAAGGAAGGCTCGCTGGATCTGAACTCAGACAGCTTTTTGGGTCTGGGTGCGTTGAATATTGGAAAGTCCGCGCATGGAAGTGCGGGCTCTGGCGAGGGACTCGCATTCAAGGTTGTGGCCTACGACTACGGCGTGAAGCTCAACATCCTACGCATGCTGGCCGAGCGCGGCTGCGACGTCACGGTGGTGCCGGCGCGCACGCCGGTGGCCGAGGTGTTGGCGCTGCAACCCGATGGCGTGTTCCTGTCCAACGGCCCGGGCGACCCGGAGCCGTGCGACTACGCGATCGATGCGATCAAGGAACTGATCGCGCAGAAGGTGCCGACCTTCGGCATCTGCCTGGGCCATCAGTTGCTGGCGCTGGCCGCTGGTGCCAAGACGCTCAAGATGACCACTGGCCATCACGGCGCCAACCACCCGGTACAGGACCTGGACGGCGGCCGGGTGATGATCACCTCGCAGAACCACGGTTTTGCAGTGGATGAAAGCACCTTGCCGGCCAATGTGCGGGTGACCCATCGGTCGCTGTTCGACGGCACCAACCAGGGCATCGCGCTGACCGACGCCCCGGCGTTCTCGTTCCAGGGCCATCCGGAAGCCTCGCCCGGCCCGCGCGATGTGGGGCCGTTGTTCGATCGGTTCGTGGATCTGATGGCGGCACGCGCCTGATGAAAACAGGGCTGGCCTCGCTGCCGCGCACACGCCATTGGCGGGTGTTTGCGTTGGCGATGCTCGCGCTGTCGACGTATCCGGCGTTCGTGTTGATTGCGGTGTATTCGCAGTGGTTGGGTTCCGGCCTCCCCGGCGGGCGCAACGGCCCGGCCGATGCCTACCGACACAGCCTTGCGAGCGCCATCGTCGCCTACACCTTGTCTCCGCGTTGCGTGGATTGGGTGACTGCCGTGATGGAACGCGGTGGCGTTGGCACGCCGAGCCGCGCGATGGATGCGCATAACAACGGGATTGGCGCGCGCATCGGCGCCGCCGCTCCCAGCTGGGCCGCGATGCAGCGAGAGGTTCGCGCCGCGGTCGACCATGGCGCGATCGATGCCCGATCGCCCGACCAAATTACCTGGCTCGCCGCTACGGCGTGGCAGGACCGACTTTACTGAGGACCCCCATGCCAAAGCGCACCGACCTTAAAACCATCCTCATCATCGGCGCCGGCCCGATCGTCATCGGCCAGGCCTGCGAGTTCGACTACTCCGGTGCGCAGGCGTGCAAGGCGCTGCGCGACGAGGGTTACCGCGTGGTGCTGGTCAACAGCAATCCGGCCACCATCATGACCGACCCGAACATGGCCGACGCCGTGTACATCGAGCCGATCAACTGGCAGACGGTCGAAAAAATCATTGCCAAGGAAAAGCCCGATGCCCTGCTGCCGACCATGGGCGGGCAGACTGCGCTGAACTGCGCGCTGGACCTGGCCGACCACGGGGTGCTGGAGAAGTACAACGTCGAGCTGATCGGCGCCAAGCGCGAAGCGATCCGCATGGCCGAAGACCGCGAGCTGTTCCGCGTGGCGATGGGCGAGATCGGCCTGGATTGCCCGACGGCGGCGGTTGCCCACACGCTGGAAGAAGCGCTGGAGATCCAGACCCGCGTCGGTTACCCGACCATCATCCGCCCCAGCTTCACCCTGGGCGGTAGTGGCGGCGGCATCGCCTACAACCGCGAAGAGCTGATCGAGATCGTTGGCCGCGGCCTGGAACTGTCGCCGACCACCGAAGTGCTGGTGGAAGAGTCGGTGCTGGGTTGGAAAGAATTCGAGATGGAGGTGGTGCGCGACACCGCGGACAACTGCATCATCGTGTGCGCCATCGAAAACCTCGACCCGATGGGCGTGCACACCGGCGACTCGATCACCGTGGCACCGGCGCAGACGCTCACCGACAAGGAATACCAGCGCCTGCGCGATGCCTCGATCGCGGTGTTGCGCAAGATCGGTGTGGATACCGGCGGCTCGAATGTGCAGTTCGGCATCAGCCCGACCACCGGCCGCGTGGTCGTCATCGAAATGAACCCGCGCGTGTCGCGTTCCTCGGCGCTGGCCTCCAAGGCCACCGGCTTCCCGATCGCCAAGGTCGCCGCCAAGCTGGCGGTGGGCTACACGCTGGACGAATTGAAGAACGAGATCACCGGTGGCCTGACCCCGGCCTCGTTCGAGCCGTCGATCGACTATGTGGTCACCAAGATCCCGCGCTTTGCGTTCGAAAAATTCCCGCAGGCCGATGCGCGCCTGACCACGCAGATGAAGTCGGTCGGCGAGGTGATGGCGATGGGCCGCACCTTCCAGGAATCGCTGCAGAAAGCGCTGCGTGGCCTGGAAACCGGCAAGATCGGCCTGGACCCGACCGGTCTGGACCTGAGCAGCGAAGACGACATCGCCACGCTCAAGCGCGAGCTGAAGGCACCGGGCCCGGAGCGCTTGTTCTACGTCGCCGATGCCTTCCGTGCCGGCATGACGGTGGCCGATGTGTATGCGCTGTCGTTCATCGACCCCTGGTTCCTGGACCAGATCGAAGAAATCATCAGCCACGAACAGCAGTTGGCCGACGACGGCATGGCGGCGCTGGATGCACCGCGCCTGCGCATGCTCAAGCGTGCCGGTTTCTCCGATGCGCGCATGGCGCAGCTGATCGGCAGCAACGAAGAATCGGTACGCACGCTGCGCCGCGCGCTGAAGGTACGCCCGGTCTACAAGCGCGTGGATTCGTGCGCTGCCGAATTCGGCACCAGCACGGCCTACCTGTATTCGACCTACGAGGACGAATGCGAGGCGCTGCCGACCGATCGCGACAAGATCATGATCCTGGGCGGTGGCCCCAACCGCATCGGCCAGGGCATCGAGTTCGATTACTGCTGCGTGCACGCGGCACTGGCGCTGCGCGACGATGGTTTCGAAACCATCATGGTCAACTGCAATCCGGAAACCGTCTCCACCGATTACGACACTTCCGATCGCCTGTACTTCGAGCCGCTGACGCTGGAAGACGTGCTGGAAATCGTCGAGCTGGAAAAGCCCAAGGGCGTGATCGTGCAGTACGGCGGCCAGACCCCGTTGAAGCTGGCGCGTGCGCTGGAAGCCAATGGCGTGCCGGTGATCGGCACTTCACCGGACTCGATCGATCTGGCCGAGGACCGTGAGCGTTTCCAGCAACTGGTCGACAAGCTCGGCCTGAAGCAGCCGCCGAACCGCATCGCCCGCAATGCCGAAGAAGCCTTGGTGCTGGCGCGCGAAATCGGCTACCCGCTGGTGGTGCGCCCGAGCTACGTGCTGGGCGGCCGTGCGATGGAAATCGTCTATGGCGAATCCGACCTGGCGCGCTACGTGCGCGATGCGGTCAAGGTCTCCAATGATTCGCCGGTGCTGCTGGACCGCTTCCTCGACAACGCGGTGGAAGTGGACGTGGACATCATTGCCGACAAGGACGGTAACGTGCTGATCGGCGGGGTGATGGAACACATCGAAGAAGCCGGCGTGCATTCGGGCGATTCGTCCTGCTCGCTGCCGCCGTATTCGCTCTCGCCGCAGACCCAGGCCGAGCTGCGCCGCCAGGTGGTGATGCTGGCCGAAGGCTTGAACGTGGTCGGCCTGATGAACACCCAGTTCGCGGTGCAGGTCAACGAGGCGGGCGACGACATCGTGTACCTGCTGGAAGTGAACCCGCGTGCCTCGCGCACGGTGCCGTTCGTGTCCAAGGCGATCGGCATGCCGCTGGCCAAGATCGCCGCACGTTGCATGGCCGGCAAGACGCTGGCCGAGCAGGGCGCCACCAAGGAAATCGTGCCGGACTACTACTCGGTGAAGGAAGCGATCTTCCCGTTCGCCAAGTTCCAGGGCGTGGACCCGATCCTCGGGCCGGAGATGCGCTCCACCGGTGAGGTGATGGGCGTGGGCCGCAGCTTCAGCGCCGCGTTCGCGCGCGCGCAGGAAGCCGGTGGCATCAAGGCGCCGCCGCTGGGCAAGGCCTTCGTCTCGGTGCGCGACCCGGACAAGCAGCGCGTGCTGCCGGTGGCGCAGGCGCTGGTGGAGCGTGGCTTCACGCTGGTGGCCACGCGCGGTACCGGTGCCTGGCTGCAGCAGAACGGGCTGAGCTGCGAAATCGTCAACAAGGTGGCCGAAGGCCGCCCGCACATCGTCGATTCGATCAAGAACGGCGAGATCGTCTACATCGTCAACACCACTGAAGGTCGCGCTGCCATTTCGGATTCGTTCTCGATCCGTCGCGAAGCGCTGCAGCATCGCGTGACCTATTCGACCACTGTCGCCGGCGCCAAGGCGCTGGTGCAATCGCTGGAATTCCGCGGCACCGGCCCCGTGTGGTCGCTGCAGGAACTGCACAAGGAGCTGGAAGCATGAGAGCACCCATGACATCGAAGGGCGCGCAGCGCCTGCGCGAAGAGCTGGAACACCTGAAGTCGGTCAAGCGCCCGGAGGTGATCAATGCGATCGCCGAGGCGCGTGCGCACGGCGATCTGAAGGAAAACGCCGAATACCATGCGGCGCGCGAGCAACAGAGCTTTATCGAAGGCCGCATCAAGCAACTGGAAAGCGAGCTGTCGCATGCCGAAATCATCGACATCACCAAGTTGTCGGCCGGCACCAAGATCGTGTTCGGCGCCACGGTGACGCTGGCCGATACCGAGACCGACGAAGAGAAGCGCTACCAGATCGTTGGCGATCTGGAAGCGGACATCAAGATGGGCCTGATTGCGATCTCCTCGCCGTTGGCACGTGCGCTGATCGGCAAGCTGGAAGGCGATTCGGTCACCATCGATGCGCCGGCCGGCCAGCGCGAGTACGAAGTCGTCAGCGTCGCCTACCTGGACTGACCGGCATCACCGCGCGATGACCACCGCCACGCTGCTGCTGCCGGAAAAACGCTGCCTGCCCGGAACCCTGGGCGATACGGCAGTGGCGCGTGCGCTTGCGCGCGCCGACGGGCACACCGCCGACGCCGGCGAAGTGGCGCAATTGCAGCGCCATTTCAGTCTGACTCCGGCGCACTGGCCGGTGGCCGCGTTGACGCGCCAGCTGGATGCCGGCGATGCCGCCGGCGCCACCTGGGTGCGCGCGGATCCGGCCTATGTGGTCCCGGACATGCAGGGTGCGCGGTTGATGGGCTATGGCGAGGCGCTCGGCCCCACCGCCGACGATCTGGCGGTGCTCTTGCCCATCCTCAAGCCGATGTTCGGCGATGCCGGTTTTCTGCTGGACGCGCCCACGCCATCGCGTTGGTATCTGCGCCTGTCGCCGGATGCGAAATTGCCGGACTTCGCGGCGCCCGATGTCGCCATTGGCGACGACTTGTTCGAGCACCTGCCGGCCGGCGACAGCGGGCGCCGTTGGCGGGCCTTGCTGACCGAAGCGCAGGTGCTGCTGCATCAGCATCCGTGGAACGAAGGCCGCGTCGCCAGCGGCAAGCCGGCCATCAATTCGCTGTGGTTCTGGGGTGGCGGCGTCCTGCCGCATTCGGTGAGTTCGCCGCATCGCCAGGTGCGCAGCCGCGAATCGATGCTGCGCGCGCTGGCGCTGGCGGCAGGTGCCGACGCGCAGGGCGAACAACGCGTCGATGCGCTGGTGGATCTGCGTCATCTGCGTTCGCTGCAGCAGTTCAGCGACGATGCGGTGGCGCCGCTGTTGGCGGCGATGGCGCGCGGCGAACTGGATCGGTTGGTATTGGACTTTCAGGACGGCGAAAGCGTGTCGCTCACGCACGCGCAGCGCTGGCGTTTCTGGCGCAAGCCGCGGGTGCAGCTGGCGCAATGACCTCGAGTCCGCGGATCGTGCGGCGCCCCTCCGGGCAGGCCGGCAGTTGGCCCGATACCATGTTGCCGCTGCTGCGCCGCATCTATGCAGCGCGTGGTGTCACCGATGCGCAAGGCGCGCAGCCGCGGTTGGGTCAGCTGTTGTCGCCGGAATTGCTGCGCAACAGCGGCGTGGCCGCCGAGCTACTGGCCGATGCGATCGCGCAGCAACGGCGCATTCTGGTGGTGGGCGATTTCGACTGCGATGGCGCCACCGCCTGTGCCGTCGGTGTGCGCGGCCTGCGCATGCTCGGTGCGCTGGATGTGCATCACGCCGTGCCCAATCGCATGGTGCATGGCTATGGCTTGTCGCCTGCGTTGGTCGACGAACTGGCGGCGTTGCAGCCGGATGTGCTGGTCACCGTCGATCACGGCATCGCCTGTCACGCTGGCGTCGCCGCAGCCAAGGCGCGCGGCTGGACGGTGCTGGTCACCGACCACCATCTGCCAGGCGAGGTGCTGCCGCCGGCCGATGCGATTGTCGACCCGAACCTGGCCGAAGACACCTTCCCCAGCAAGACCCTGGCCGGGGTCGGGGTGATCTTTTACGTGTTGCTCGCATTGCGAAAGGTGTTGCGCGCACGCGGCGCCTTCGCCCAGCGCGCCGAGCCCGACCTGTCGGTGCTGCTGGATCTGGTCGCAGTCGGCACCGTTGCCGATCTGGTACCGCTGGACACCAATAACCGTGCGCTGGTGTCGGCCGGATTGCGTCGCCTGCGCGAGGGCAAGGGCTGCATCGGGTTGCGTGCCTTGATCGATGCCAGCGGCCGCGATGTGGCGCGGCTGAGCGCCAGCGATATCGGGTTTGCGCTCGGGCCACGACTCAATGCCGCCGGGCGGCTGGAGGACATGGCGCTGGGTATCGAACTGTTGCTCAGCGAAGACTGGGGTCAGGCCCGCGAGATTGCCGGCACGCTGGAAGAGATCAACGCCGAGCGCCGCGCGGTGCAGCAGTTGATGACCGACGATGCCGAGCACGCCGTCACCAAGGTGGTGCTCGATGGCGATGGTGCATTGCCGATCGCCGCATGCCTGTTCGACGCCGAATGGCACCCGGGCGTGATCGGTCTGGTGGCCTCCAAACTCAAGGACCGCCTGCACCGTCCCGTGATCGCGCTGGCACCGGCCGAGCCGGGCAGCAGCCAGTTGCGGGGTTCGGCGCGTTCGATTCCCGGCCTGCATATCCGCGATGTGCTGGCGGCGGTGGACGCGCGGCATCCCGGATTGATCCAGAAGTTCGGCGGCCATGCGATGGCAGCCGGGTTGAGTATCGACCATGCGGCATTGGCCACGTTCGAGCAGGCCTTCCAGGCGCAGGTGACGGCGATGGTGGATGCCTCGCTGCTGCATGCCCAATTGCATAGCGACGGCGAACTGGCCGCGCACGAACTCGATCACCTGCACGCCGAAGCGCTGCGCGTGGCCGGTCCATGGGGGCAGGGCTTTCCCGAGCCGCTGTTCGATGGTCAGTTCGAGGTGCTGCAGCACCGCGTGCTCAAGGAACGCCACCTCAAGTTGACCCTGCGGTGCCCCGGACGCGCGGAACCGCTCAATGCCATCCACTTCAACGGTTGGCGTGGCAGCGATCCCGCGCGCTTGGTGCGGCTGGCGTATCGGTTGGTCGCCGACGACTATCGCGGCGGCACGGCAGTGCAGTTGATCGTGGAGCATTGCGAGCCGGCTACAGTCACTGGCTGATCTGCGGTCTTGGCGCCCCGAGGTTTGCGACAGTCGCACTTGGCATCATCTCGATGGACATCAGTTGGTGGGCTGCTGAAAGCGCTCGCTCGGCCCAAGTTGAGGGCAGATCAGCCATCGGCCCACTCGCCTCGAGCGCGCCTGATGCCGGCCACGGGATCGGCGAAGCGGCAATCGGGCGAGCAGTACGGCGGCGCGCGCAGGGCGGGGCACATGGTGGTTCCGAACGCATGCCGACGCGCAGCTTGGACTGCGCCAGATGGCGCGTCCAAGGATGGTCCGCCCAATGAATCGCACGTTGCAGGCAGCGTGCGTCCGCAAGATTGTTACGACGCAACTGCCGTAACACCGACCTGGCGGTTCACCGCCTGCGTGCGTCCACGCAAGCCGAACAACGGCCGCAACCAGCGCACCCGCCGAATCACGTACTCATGCAGCGCCAGGCAGCTGATCACAGTGGCCGCGATCACCAGCGCCGGTTCCAGCCAGGCGTTCAACTGCAACGGCATCAACCAGTACAGCGCCACGATGATCAGGCTCTGATGCAGGATGTACCAGGGAAACACCGCTTCGGTGCAATAAGGCAGCCAGCGGAACGGCCGGTTCAAACGCTGCTTGGCCCAGCCCAGCAGGGTCAGCAGCGCCAGCCAGGTATAGGCCGCGCGTGCGGTGTGTTCCAGGTTTTCCCATGGCAGCGCGGCCAGTGCCGGCGGCAGCTGCGCGGGCTGCACGTGCATGCCCAGAAAACGAATGCCCAACTCGGTGGCGATGGCCAGCACCGCAGCGACCAGGGTGAGCCAGCGCAGTTGTACGGCCAACTGCCAGAAGCGCTCGCTGCGTGCCAACAGATAGCCCAAGAGAAAGAGCGGGAACGATTCGGCATGCACGAACCAGTCGCCGACCAACGCATGGGTCGGCGGATGCCGCGGTATCACCCACATCACGCAGAACGCCTCCCACAGGATCGGCAACATCAGCAGGGCCGGCACCACCATCGCGGCGGGCAGCGGCGGTAGGGCTGGCAGCCGCGCCAGCCTGGCCAGCGACACCAGCGCCATCAGGGCCACGGTGTAGGGCAGCAGGTAGGCCAGGTACCACAGGTGATTCCAGGTGATGCCGTGTTCCCAACCATCGAAACTGCCGGCCGGCCACGGGCGCACCTGCCAGTAGCGCAGCAGGAAGCTGCCGAACCCGGTGGCGACCTTGCCGTTGCTCACGCCCTGGCAGTAGGCCTGCACCGCCACCACCACGAACATGCCGAACAGCAAGGGCGGCAGCAACCGCCCGCAGCGACGCAACGCGAAGCGCCACGGCGCGGCTTGCGGCTGCGACAACCCGATCGCGATGCCGGAGATCATGAACAGCAACGGCATTCGCCACCGGTTGAGCACGATCATCGGCCACTGCAGCCACTCGGCCATGTGCACGCTCATGAGGTGGAACCCCCAGTCGGCCACATAGGCCATGCCCACGTGGTAGAGGATCAGCAGGGCGAAGGCGAAAACGCGCAAGGCATCGATATCGTGGCGGCGCTCGGTCATGGTCGGTGGCTGGTGAAGGAATGGAGGCATCCTGCCCGCGACCCCGCTCCAGCAGTGGTGTCAGGGGTGGAAAGCCCGGCCCACAGTGACCAGTTGCGCCCACCCAGGGACGAACAGGGCCGGCAGGGAGGGCGGTTTCGCCTTGTAGCGCAGGCCTCTATGATCGGCAGCTGCCAACTGCGGACGTGTGCAATGCAATCGATCGGGACGCGCCCGCCAATCATCCACGACAATGCCGGCCGCGCTGCGACACGCTGGGCGGTGGTGATCTGGTCGCTGGTGTTCTATGTGAGCGCGCTGGGCAACGTCTGGACCGCCTGGCTTGCCGCGCGCCGCGATGGCCAGCCCATCGTGGTGTGGCAGGTGCTGAGCTGGGAGCTGAGCAGCGCCACCGCCGCGCTGCTGCTGTTGCCGGCGGTGGTGTGGCTCTGCGCACGCTGGCCGTTGCATGCCGATGTCTGGGTGCGACGCCTGCCGGCGTATGTGATGGCTGCACTGGGCTGGTGGCTGCTGCATGTCGCCGGCATGGTGATGCTGCGCATGCTGGTCTATGCCCTGGCCGGCGCACACTACGACTTCGGCGGCTGGCTGCAGTGGGTCTACGAGCTGTCCAAGGACCTGCGTACCTTTGCGCTGCTGGTGGCGGTGCAGCACGCACTGGCCTGGTACGCACGGCGCCGTCAGGGCGAGGCGCACCTGCTCGCCGCACCTGACGAAGGCCCGCCAGTGGAGCCGCTGGATCGCCCGGAGCGTTTTCTGGTGCGCAAGCTGGGGCGCGATTTCCTGGTCGCTACCGCCGATATCGAGTGGATCCAGGCCTCGGGCAACTACGTCAACCTGCATGTGCGCGGCCACGATTACCCGTTGCGCAGCACCATGGCGGCGATCGAGGCGAAGCTGGACCCAGCCGTGTTCGTGCGCATCCACCGCAGCTATCTGGTCAATCTGGGGCAGGTGCAGGCGATCGAGCCGTCCGACTCCGGCGACGCGCGCGTGCATCTGCGCGATGCCAGCGTGCTGCCGTGCAGTCGCAGCCACCTGGCCGGCTTGCGTTCCCATGCCGGGCAGGGCGCCGCTGCGCCGAGACCTGACGCACTGGTGGCATAACCCCCACTGCTGGATGCCTGGGGTGACCAGCCCCGGTCCCAAATTCGTCCCTGGCCCATGCGCCGCCAGGTCGCAGCTGCTGCGATACCGACACGCGATGGCGGCCGCCGGCCGAGCCTGCGGTCGCGCGCGGCAGCCAGGAGCCTGGAGTGTCGCAGGTGTCCCAGCACGCGCGGCCGCAGTTTCATCGCGTTCCGCCGCCGCCGCCCGCTTGCTAAACTAGCCCGCTTGTTTGCCGGAAGTCCGTCATGATCGAAACCAATCCGATCCGCCAGCGCATCACCGATCTCAACGATCGCGTGCTCTCGCTCAGGGGGTATCTTTGACTACGACGCCAAGAAAGAGCGTCTAGAGGAAGTCAGCCGGGAGCTCGAGAGTCCGGACGTGTGGAACGACGCCGAACGCGCGCAGGCCCTGGGCCGCGAGCGTTCGATGCTGGAAAAGACCGTGATCGGCATTGCCGATGTGCTGTCGGGCCTGGCCGATGCGGGCGACCTGCTGGAGCTGGCCGAGAGCGAACAGGACGAAGACACTGCGGTGGCGGTGATCGCCGATCTGGACAACTACCAGGCGCATGTCGAAAAGCTGGAGTTCCAGCGCATGTTCTCCGGCCAGATGGACAGCGCCAACGCGTTCGTCGACATCCAGGCTGGCGCCGGCGGCACCGAGGCGCAGGACTGGGCCGAAATCCTGCTGCGCATGTATCTGCGCTGGGCCGAGTCGCGCGGCTGGAAAACCGAGTTGATGGAAGTCTCCGGTGGCGAAGTGGCGGGCATCAAGTCGGCCACCGTGCGCATCGAGGGCGAATACGCCTACGGCTGGCTGAAGACCGAGATCGGCGTGCATCGGCTGGTGCGCAAATCGCCGTTCGACTCGGACAACCGCCGGCATACCAGCTTCACCTCGGTGTTCGTGTCGCCGGAAGTGGACGACAACATCGAGATCGACATCAATCCGGCCGACCTGCGGACCGACGTGTATCGCTCGTCCGGTGCCGGTGGTCAGCACGTCAACAAGACCGAATCGGCGGTGCGTATCACGCACATCCCGACCAATACCGTGGTCGCCTGCCAGACCGGCCGCAGCCAGCACCAGAACCGCGACAACGCGATGAAAATGCTGGCCGCCAAGTTGTACGAGCTGGAAGTGCAGAAGCGCAACGCCGAGAAGGATGCCTTGGAAGCGACCAAGTCCGACATCGGCTGGGGCAGCCAGATCCGCAATTACGTGCTCGACCAGAGCCGCATCAAGGATCTGCGCACCGGCATCGAGCGCAGCGATACACAGAAGGTGCTGGACGGCGACCTGGACGAATTCGTCGAGGCCAGCCTGAAGGCCGGTCTGGCAGCGGGCTCCAAACGCCTGGATGCCTGACCGCCGCGCCAGGTCGCTGTCACGACGGCATCGGCATCCTGGCGCAGCGCCGCAGCGCCGCAGCGTCTGTGACGCGGCGGTGGTCGTGCACTGCGGCTTTCGGGTAACCCGGTAACCGCCTGCCTTCGTCACATCCTCGTTGTAATAAGCGTGCCGGCGCCGCCGGTTCCTCGTTCCCACCGGGCACCCGCCCGACCCACAGCAGACCGATCCCCGCCATGACCGAGCAGACCCCCGCGCCGCAGATCCCCGCCGACGAGAACAGCCTCATCGCCGAGCGCCGCGCGAAACTGGGCGCGTTGCGCGGGCAGGGCATCGCCTACCCGAACGACTTCGTGCGCGAACACTTCGCCGGCGACCTGCAGGCAGAATTCGCCGACGCCGACACCTGGACCCCGGAAGCGCTGGAAGCCAGCGGGCGCACGGTCAGGATGGCCGGCCGCCTGATGGCCAAGCGGGTGATGGGCAAGGCCAGCTTTGCGCAGATCCAGGACGAATCCGGGCGTGTGCAGCTGTTCCTGCAGGGCAATGTGCTCGGCGATGCCTATACCGCGTTCAAGGGCTGGGATGTGGGCGACATCGTGGCGGTGGAGGGGGGGCTCACCCGCACCAAGACCGGCGAGCTGTCGGTCAAGGCCAGCGCGCTGCGCCTGCTGACCAAGTCGCTGCGCCCGTTGCCGGACAAGTGGCACGGCCTGTCGGATGTTGAGCAGCGTTACCGCCAGCGTTATGTCGACCTGATCGTGACACCGGAAGCGCGCGAGGTCTTCATCAAGCGCTCCAAGATCATCCGCGCCATGCGCGCCTGGCTGGACGCTCGCCGCTTCCTGGAAGTGGAAACGCCGATGATGCATTACATTCCCGGCGGCGCCACGGCCAAGCCATTCACCACCCACCACAATGCGCTGGACCTGGACCTGTACCTGCGCGTCGCCCCAGAGCTGTATCTCAAGCGTCTGGTGGTCGGTGGCCTGGAGCGCGTCTACGAGATCAACCGCAATTTCCGCAACGAAGGCGTGTCGACCCGGCACAACCCCGAGTTCACCATGCTCGAGCTCTACGAGGCTTATGCCACGTATCACCAGATCATGGACCTGACCGAGCAGGTGATCCGCGACACCGCGCAGTCGGTGTTGGGCACCACGCAGGTAAGCTGGGACGGTGCCGACATCGATTTGGCGCCGGCTTTCCGGCGCTGGCGCATGGATGAGGCCGTTCGTCACCACAATCCGGAGATCAGCGCGGCCGACTGCACCGACCGCGAGGCGCTGCTGCGCCATTGCGAGCGGCTCAAGATCCGCGTGAAGCCGTCTTACGGCTGGGGCAAGCTGCTGCTGGAGATTTTCGAGGCGACCGTGGAGCACACCCTGGTGCAGCCGACCTTCATCACCGACCACCCGGTCGAAGTGTCGCCGCTGGCGCGTTCCAGCGACACCGAGCCGGGTTACACCGACCGCTTCGAGCTGTTCATCAACGGTAAGGAGCTGGCCAACGGCTTCTCCGAGCTCAACGACCCCGAAGACCAGGCCGCGCGTTTCCAGGCGCAGGTGCATGCCAAGGACGGCGGCGACGACGAAGCGATGCATTTCGATGCCGATTACATCCGTGCCTTGGAGTACGGCATGGCGCCGACCGGCGGCTTGGGCATCGGTATCGATCGTCTGGTGATGCTGCTGACCGGCAGCACCTCGATCCGCGATGTCCTGCTGTTCCCGTATATGCGTCCGGAAGCCTGATTTTTTTGTGCCGGCGGTGTGCCGACGGCACAGATACTGCATATGCTAGGGCGGAGCCCCGAACAGCGTATCGTTTGGGGATAGTCGGCGCAGGGGCCGGCGTCATCGCTTTTCCGTTCTCGAGATAGAGGAGCAACGGCTATGCAGGATGTTTTAGGGGGTCCGGGCGGCGCATTGTCGACGGATACATGGGGAAGCTGGGCGGAAAAGGCGGATCTGGGATTGAACATCGTCATTGTCGATGACCAGATGTCCGCTCGGACGATGCTGCGCCATGTCATCGAGGACATCGCGCCGGAGCTGAAGGTTTACGACTTCGGCGATCCGCTCGACGCCTTGGCCTGGTGCGAAGCCGGGCGCGTGGACCTGTTGCTGCTGGACTACCGCATGCCCGGCATGGACGGTCTGGAATTCGCGCGTCGGCTGCGCCGGCTGCCCAGCCACCGCGATATTCCGATCATCCTGATCACCATCGTGGGCGACGAACCGATTCGTCAGGCGGCGCTGGAAGCCGGCGTGATCGACTTCCTGGTCAAGCCGATCCGTCCGCGCGAGTTGCGGGCGCGCTGCTCCAACCTGCTGCAGCTGCGCCAGCAGAGCGAAAGCGTCAAGCAACGCGCGTTGTCGCTGGAGCAGCGCCTGCTGGCCAGCATGAACGAGGTCGAAGAGCGCGAGCGCGAAACCCTGTCGCGGCTTGCGCGCGCGATCGAGTATCGCGATTCGGGCACCAGCGCGTTCCTGGAGCGCATGTCGCACGTGGCCGGCCTGATCGCCGAGCAACTGGGGCTGTCGGAAGAGGAGGTGCGCATCATCGAGATGGCCGCACCGCTGCACGACATGGGCAAGATCGCCATTCCCGATTCGGTGCTGCTCAAGCCCGGCAAGCTTACCGATGACGAAATGAGCGTGATGCGGCGCCATCCGCGCATCGGCTACGAGCTGCTCAGCGGCAGCCAGAACCGTTTCATCCAGGTCGGCGCGTTGATTGCGCTGCGTCACCACGAACGTTATGACGGCACCGGTTATCCGGATGGCCTGGTCGGTGAGGCGATTCCGCTGGAAGCGCGCATCGTGGCGGTGGCCGACGTGTTCGATGCGCTGCTGTCGCCGCGCCCGTACAAGGAGGCCTGGACCATGGACGCCGCGCTGGCCTATCTGTATGCCCAACGTGGCCGCTTGTTCGACCCGCGCTGCGTGGATGCTTTGTTGCGCGGCCGCGCGCAGTTGGAGCAGATCTGTGGCGAGTTCTCCACCGCATCGGCGCGACCCGGGGTGTGAGGTGAGGGCGGCGCTTGCCCAGCTGCGTCGGCGACTCGCACGGCGCCCCGACAGCGAGCACGGTCAGGCGTTGGTGCGCATCGTGATGCTCTGGCTGATCCTGGCCTACACGCTGGTCTGCGCCCCGCATTGGCAACTGAGCGATGGCCATCTGCAGCGATTGCTGTGCCTGGTCGCGATCGGGCACGGTTGGGGCATTGCTGCTGTTTGCGTGGATCATTGCGAAGCCGCGGCCCTCGCACCTGCGCCGGACGCTCGGCATGCTGGCGGACTATGGCCTGCTCAGTCTGGCGATGACCTGGTTCGCCGCTCCGATGGCCTGCCTGTACGTGGTGGTGATGTGGGTCACGATCGGCAATGGCTTGCGCTTTGGCAGGCAGGCACTGCACACGGCGGTGGCCATGGCCATGCTCAGTTTCGGGGCGACGCTTACCAATAGCCCGTATTGGCAACAGCGGATCGAGCTCGGGATCGCCCTGTTGGCGGCGCTGGTGGTCATTCCTCTGTCGTTGTTGCGGCTGATGCAGGACAGTGCCGATGCCGCTGCGCGTATCGCCGCGTATGCCCATGGCGCCGATGCTGCAGGACCGCACGGCCCACTTTCATCCCCATCGAAGCGACCGCAGGTCTGAGGCGTCTATGAAGTCTCCATTGCCATGGTTGAAGCGGCGTCTTTCGGGGCGGGCGGATTCGGAACACGCGCAGAACCTGATCCGCATCATCACCACCACGTTGTTCATTTCCTACCTGGGGTGGCGCTACCACCACACCCATGGCGATACGCTGATGGCCACCTGGTTGATCCTGGTCGGCGAGCTGGTGGTGTCGCTGGGGCTGATGGTGGCGATCCTGCTGCGGCCGCACGTGTCGCACACGCGTCGCCTGATCGGCATGGTGCTCGACTACACCTGCACCGGCGCAATCATGGCAATCCAGGGCGAACCGGCGTCGCCGCTGTATGCGGTCTGCATGTGGGTGACCATCGGCAATGGCTTGCGCTACGGCAGTCCCTATCTGCGTGCCGCCACGGCGATGGCCAGCCTGAGTTTTCTCAGCGCCATCCTGATTTCGCCTTACTGGAAGGCCAATCCCTATCTGAGCTGGGGCTTGTTGCTGGGTTTGATCGCCGTGCCGCTGTACTTCGATTCGTTGTTGCGTGCGATGACGCGCGCAGTACGCGAGGCGCGGCATGCCAACCAGGCCAAGAGCCGCTTCCTGGCCAATATGAGTCACGAATTCCGCGCCCCGTTGAATGGGTTGTCGGGCATGACAGAAGTGCTGGCCACCACGCGTCTGGATGCAGAGCAGAAGGAATGCCTGAATACCATCAAGGCTTCGGCGCGCAGCCTGCTGTCGCTGGTGGAAGAAGTGCTCGATATTTCGGCGATCGAGGCGGGCAAGATCCGTATCGATCGCCGCGATTTCTCACTGCGCGAGATGATCGGCTCGGTCAACATGATTCTGCAGCCGCAGGCCAAAACGCGCGGACTGGATTACGGCACCGAGGTCGCCACCGATGTGCCGGACCTGCTCAAGGGCGACACCGGACATCTGCGCCAGGTGTTGCTCAACCTGCTGGGCAATGCGGTCAAGTTCACCGAGCACGGGCATGTGCTGCTGCGGGTCGCGCGGCTCTCCGGCAATGGTGCCGACACGGTGCGGCTGCGTTTCGATGTCGAGGACAGCGGTATCGGCGTGCCGATGGACATGCGTCCCCGTCTGTTCGAGGCGTTCGAGCAGGCGGACGTGGGTTTGTCGCGCCGCTATGAAGGCACTGGCCTGGGCACCACGATCGCCAAGGGCCTGGTCGAGGCCATGGGCGGCGCGATTGGCTTTGCGCCCAATCCATCCGGCGGCAGCGTGTTCTGGTTCGAGTTGCCGCTGGAGATCGGCGTGTTGGACGCGGCAACGCCGGCTCGCTCGCCGGTCGGGGCGCTGCTGGAGACTCCCGACGAGCTGGAAGCCTCCAACGTCATCGCCTTTTCCAACCCGTTCCTGCGTCACCGCGCGCGCGTGCGCAGCATGCGCATGCTGGTGGCCGACGACCATGAAGCCAATCGCATGGTGTTGCAGCGATTGCTGGAGAAGGCAGGGCATAAGGTGACGTGCGTCAACGGCGCCGAGCAGGTGCTGGACGTGATGGCCGACGAAGATTTCGATGCGGTGATCGTGGATCTGCACATGCCGGGCATGAGCGGCCTGGACATGCTCAAGCAGTTGCGCGTGATGCAGGCCAGCGGCATACGCTACACCCCGGTGGTGGTGCTCAGTGCCGACGTGACGCCAGAAGCGATCCGCGCTTGCGAACAAGCTGGCGCACGCGCGTTCCTGGCCAAGCCCGTCGTGGCCGCCAAGCTGCTCGATACGCTGGCCGAACTTGCCGTGAGCACCCGTGCGCTGGCAACGCCGGCGCCGGTGGTGCAGGCATCGACCAGTTTCGAGGGCGTGCTCGATGCCAGCGTGCTGGACGAACTCGCTGCGTTGGGCATGGGCGAAGAATTCGAACGGCAGTTCGTCCGGCAATGTCTGGATGATGCGCACAACTGCGTGGGCGCGATCGAGCGCGATGGCACGCGCTCGGATTGGGAACAACTGCGCGAAAGCGCCCACGCGTTGCGCGGCGTTGCCAGCAATCTGGGGCTGGCCCAGCTGGCCGGCAGCGGCGGTGAGCTGATGCGCATGGCCGATTGGCAGCTGCAGGCCGAGTGGCGACAGCGGCTGTCGGCGTTGCGCGAACAGCTGCAAACCGGAAAGGATGCACTCGCCGCGCGCGTACAAGGCGCCAACGACGACGAGCGCTCCCCCCGGAGTAGCGAATAGCCCGCCGACGCATCAGCCGGCGTCGAGCCCTGAGCGGCGCGATTGCGCGCGGACCAGACGGTCCATGGTGCGTAATGACTTTTCGCCCAACTGCATTGCCGTATCGACCCAGATTTCGGTGATGCGCATCATTTCCTCCAGCGGTACCGCCGTGGTCATTTCGCGAACCTGCTGCATCGCCGCCCAGGCATGCGGTGTGCGCTTGCTTTCGCGGATCACTTGTTCGACGGCCGCCACGCCCTGACCGCGCGGCACGACGCGATCGACCAGGCCCATGCCGAGCAACTCCTCGGCGGAGTACAGATTGCCTTCGAGCATGATTTTTTGCGCCAGTTGCGCACTGACGCGCTGGCACATGAAAGAGTAGGCGCCCATCCCCGGGAACAGGTCGAACAGCACCTCGGGCAATCCCATCATTACGCCTTCCTCGGCGACGATGGTGTGGCAACTCAATGCCGCTTCGAAACCGCCGCCGAGCGCGTTGCCCTGCACCAGGGCGATGCTGTGCGCGCGCGCACCGAGGCCGACATGGAATGCGTGCACACCGCGTACACAGCGTTGGGCGTAATCAAGCAGTCGAGCACGGTCGCCTTCGCGAATGAGTTGGCAGAACAAGGCCAGATCGCCGCCCAGGTTGAACACGTCGCTGTCGGATGCCAGCACCACGTGCGGGGCCAGCACGCCGGCGTTGTTCAGTCGTTGACCAAGGTTGCTCTGGTAGCCGGTGATGTCGTCGACCAGGCGCGTCGAAAAGCAGGCACGCCCCGGGTTGACGGCGAGGTCGGCATGCATATGGATCCAGTACACGTCACGCTGCGGTTCTTCAACGATGCGTAGGGTCGAGCCGATGTTGGTGCGAATGAAGGGTTGAACTGCAGACATGGTGGTTCTCCGTGATGACCGTCCGGCCGGCCGCCTTTCGGACGGAGATGAGGTTGAACGCGTGAGCGTGCGCCGACATCGGATTCTATGCGTGCAAAAGCGAACGCCCGCAAGGCCTTGCGGCGTTGCGGGCGTCAAAGAAGGCTGAACGCCTTCGGCTGCGGCATAAGCGGTATTACGCCTTCGGCGCGTCTCGTAGCTCGCGGCGCAGGATCTTGCCGACATTGGTCTTGGGCAATTCCTTGCGGAATTCGATCACGCGCGGCTGCTTGTAGCCGGTGAGGTTGGCACGGCAGTGCGCCTTCACAGCGTCGGCCGTCAGGGCAGGGTCCTTCTTCACGATGACCGCCTTGACGATCTCACCGGACTTGTCATCCGGCACGCCGACGGCTGCCACTTCCAGCACGCCGGGCATTTCGGCGATCACGTCCTCGATCTCGTTGGGGTACACGTTGAAGCCGGACACCAGAATCATGTCCTTCTTGCGATCGACGATGTAGACGAAGCCCTGTGCGTCCATGCGCGCGATGTCGCCGGTATGCAGCCAGCCTTCGGCGTCCATGACCTTGGCGGTTTCCTCGGGTTTCTTCCAGTAGCCCTTCATGACCTGCGGGCCCCTGATGCACAGCTCGCCAATCTCGCCCAGTGGCAGTTCCGCGCCGGCGTCGTCCTTGATGCAGGCATCGGTGGACGGAATCGGCAGGCCGATCGAACCGTTGTAGTCCTTCAGGTCCATCGGGTTGATGCATGCGGCCGGCGAGGTTTCGGTCAGGCCGTAGGCTTCGACCAAGGTCAGGCCGGTGACCTTCTTCCAGCGCTCGGTGACCGAGCGCTGGACGGCCATGCCGCCGCCAAGGGTCATCTTGAGCGAGGAGAAATCCACCTGATCAAATCCGGGCGTATTGAGCAGCCCGTTGAACAGCGTGTTGACGCCGGTGAAGGCGGTGAAGCGGGTCTTTTTCAGCTCCTTGACGAAGCCCGGCATGTCGCGCGGGTTGCTGATCAGCTGATTGCAGCCGCCGATCTTCATGAAGACCAGGCCGTTCGCGGTCAATGCGAAGATGTGGTACAGCGGCAGCGCGGTGATCACCACTTCGTTGCCTTCTTCCAGCTTGCCGGTGCCTGCCAGCCACTGGTGCGCCTGCTGCATGTTGGCGACCAGATTGCGGTGGGTCAGCATGGCGCCCTTGGCCACGCCGGTGGTGCCGCCGGTGTACTGCAGGAAGGCGATGTCGTCGGGTTCGATCTGCAGCGTCGGCACGTGGTGCTTGCGGCCCAGCGCCAGCGCCTCGCGGAAGCGAATCGCGCCGTTGATGCGGTAATCGGGCACCAGCTTCTTGACGTACTTGACCACGAAGTTGAGCAGCGCCGCCTTCGGGAAGCCCAGCATGTCGCCCAGGCCGGTGGTGATGACTTGCTTGACCGGCGTGTCGGCGATGACCTGCTGCACGGTGGTGCCGAAGTTGTCGATGACCACCAGCACGCTGGCGCCGGAGTCGATCAACTGATGCTTGAGTTCGCGCGGGGTGTACAGCGGATTGACGTTGACCACGGTCAGGCCGGCACGCAGCACGCCGAAGGTCGCAATGGGGTATTGCAGGCAGTTGGGCATCATCAGGGCGACGCGGTCGCCTTTCTTCAACTGCAACTCGCCAAGCAGGTAAGCGGCGAATTGCTCGACCAGCTGATCCGCCTCGCGGTAGGTGATGGTCTTGCCGAAGCTGTGGTACGCAGGCCGGTCGGCGAAGCGTTTCACGGAGGTGGCAAACACCTCGGCCACCGTGCGGAACTGCTCAAGATCGATTTCGGCGGCAACGCCGGCCGGATAACTTTGCAACCAAGGACGTGCCTGATTCATCTGCCCCCCTCCAGGGTGTTCTCGACGCGCCGCAGTGTGTTCCACGGCGTTACAACAGCTGGCAGCATACCGTCATGCATGGAAAAGGCGAAGCGTGATGCAGAGCAGCATTCAAGGGCAGAGGCGCGCGGTGTGGGTAGGGTTTTGCATGCTGGTCTTGCTCGGCTGCACACGTGCCGCGCCGGAACAACGTCTGCGCGCCACGCTGGAGCAGATGCATCAGGCGATCGAAGCACGCGAGATCGGCGATGCGATGGCGCCGGTGGCGGAGGATTTTGTTGGCGAAAACGGGCTGGACGCCGCCGGGTTACGGCGCTTGATGCGCGTGCAGATGCTGGGCAACCAACAGATCGGCGTGACCATGGGACCGGTCGACGTGGCGCTCGCCGGTGATACCGCCACGGTGCGCTTCGCGGCGTTGTTGACGGGCGGCAGTGGGCGCTGGGTGCCCGATCAGGCGCAGACCTATCAAGTCACCACCGGTTGGCGATTGCAGGGCAGCGACTGGCAGCTGTATCACGCGCAATGGGTGCCGGCAGCGCATTGAACGCGCCGATGCAGTGGGGCGCGGCTGGTCGTGTGGTACGGCCGACTCCTGGTGCCGGTGCATGGATGGGGCGCGTGGGGCATCCGGTCCAAGGGCGGGTCGCCCGGTAATGCCAGTGCGTGGCGCTGAGCTTGGAGGTGGCCGATCCGGCTGGCCTCCGTTAGATGGATAGTTCAACGGTGTCGCCGCCTTCTTCTCGGCCAAACAGTTCGGCGGTGAGATCGATGTCCGTGGTGCGCCGATGGCATAGGGCAACACCAACGGCGGTAGGCCATGCGCACGTGCTGACCGCGGCGTGATCGCCGTTTTCACAAGGCCTGGAACGCCACTCCCGCCGAGCGGCGGGAGTGCGTTGCATCGTTGGAGCGCGATGCGCGTTGTGGTCAGGCGGCCTTGCGTGCCGCCAGCTGACGCAGCACATACTGCAGCAGGCCGCCGTGCTTGAAGTACTCCACTTCCTTCGGCGTCAGCAGCAGCACCTTGACCTGGAACTGCTTGACGCTGCCATCGGGCTTTTTCGCATCGACGGTGGCACGGCGGCTGGCGCCGTCCTGCAGACCGGTGATGTCCAGCACTTCCGAACCATCCAGGCCGAGCGTCTGTGCGTTTTCGTTTTCCAGGAACTGCAGCGGCAGCACACCCATGCCCACCAGATTGGAGCGGTGGATGCGCTCGAAGCTTTCGGCGATCACGGCCCTGACCCCGAGCAGGTTGGTGCCCTTGGCCGCCCAGTCGCGTGAGGAGCCGGTGCCGTATTCCTTACCCGCCAACACCACCAGCGGCACGCCATCGGCCTTGTACTTCATTGCAGCGTCGTAGATGGCCAGCTTTTCCGGCTGACCGCCGTTGGCTGGGTAATACAGCGTATTGCCGCCTTCTTCGCCGCCGAACATCAGGTTCTTGATGCGGATGTTGGCGAAGGTGCCGCGCACCATCACGTCATCGTTGCCGCGGCGGCTGCCGTAGCTGTTGAAGTCGGCCGGCTGCACGCCGCGTTCCTGCAGGAAGCGGCCCGCCGGCGAATCTTTCTTGATGTTGCCGGCCGGGGAGATGTGATCGGTGGTGATCGAGTCGCCGAACAGGCCCATGATGCGCGCGCCGTGTACGTCGTCCACGTTGCCCACCTGCATGGTCATGCCGTCGAAGTAGGGCGGGTTCTTGATGTAGGTCGAGGCTGCGTCCCACTCGTACAGCGCGCCATCGGGCGAGGCGATGGTGTTCCAGCGCGTGTCGCCCTTGAACACATCCGCGTAGTTCTGCTTGAACATCTCCGGGCCGACGGTGGCGGCGATGGTGTCGCCGATTTCCTTGTTGCTGGGCCAGATGTCGCGCAGATAGACCGGCTGCCCGTCGCTGCCGGTGCCCAGCGGCTCGGTGGTGAGATCGATGTCGGTAGTGCCGGCGATGGCGTAGGCCACCACCAGCGGCGGCGAGGCCAGGTAATTCATCTTGACCTCGGGGTGCACGCGGCCTTCGAAGTTGCGGTTGCCCGACAGCACCGATGTCACCACCAGATCGTCCTTGGCAATGGCCGCAGACACGTCTTCCGGCAGCGGCCCGGAGTTGCCGATGCAGGTGGTGCAGCCGTAGCCGACCACGTAGAAACCAAGCTTCTCCAGGTCGGCGAGCACGCCGGCCTTTTCAAGATAGTCTGTGACCACGCGCGAACCCGGCCCGAGCGAGGTCTTGACCCACGGCTGCGCCTTCAATCCCCTGGCTGCGGCGTTGCGCGCGAGCAGGCCGGCGCCCAGCATCACCGCCGGATTGGAAGTGTTGGTGCAGGAGGTGATCGCGGCGATGACCACCGAGCCATCGCGCAGCTGCCAACCGGCACCGCTGGCGCTGGCGCTTTCTGCCTGCGATGCCTTCGCACCGACGGCGGTGCCGCCGCCACCTTCGTTCTTGAGGCGATCTTCCTGCTTGAGATCGGCCAGCTTCTTGCTGCGCGCTTCGGCAAACGGCTTGAGGCTTTCGCGGTAGTTGGACTGCATGTCTTCCAGCAGCACGCGATCCTGCGGGCGCTTGGGGCCGGCCAGCGACGGCTTGACCTGGCCCATGTCCAGTTCCAGCGTGGCGCTGTACCGGGCGGGCGGGGTATTGGCGTCGTGCCAAAGGCCCTGCGCCTTGGCATAGGCTTCGACCAGGGCAATCTGTTCCTCGCTGCGGCCGGACAGGCGCAAATAGGTCAGCGATTCTTCGTCGACCGGGAAGATGCCACAGGTGGCGCCGTATTCGGGCGCCATGTTGCCGATGGTGGCGCGGTCGGCCAAGGGCAGGTGCTGCAGGCCGTCGCCATAGAACTCGACGAACTTGCCCACCACACCGGCCTTGCGCAGCATCTGGGTGACCGTCAGCACCAGGTCGGTGGCAGTGGCGCCCTCGGGCAACTTGCCGGTGAGCTTGAAACCCACGACCTGCGGGATCAGCATCGACGACGGCTGCCCCAGCATGGCCGCTTCCGCCTCGATGCCGCCCACGCCCCAGCCCAGCACGCCGATGCCGTTGATCATGGTGGTATGGCTGTCGGTGCCGAACACGGTGTCGGGGTAGGCGACCAGGGTGCCATCCTTGTCGGCGCTCATCACCACGCGCGCCAGGTTTTCCAGGTTCACCTGGTGAACGATGCCGGTATTGGGCGGCACGACCTTGAAATTCTCGAATGCCTTCTGGCCCCAGCGCAGGAAGCCGTAGCGTTCCTGGTTGCGCTGGAATTCGATCTTGCCGTTGAGGTCGAGCGCGTCCGGCTTGCCGAATACATCCACCTGTACCGAGTGGTCGATGACCAGTTCGGAGGGAATCTGCGGGTTGATCTGGTCGGCATTGCCGCCGAGCTTGACCACCGCATCGCGCATCGCAGCCAGGTCGACCACGCAGGGCACGCCGGTGAAATCCTGCAGCACCACGCGCGCCGGCATGAAGGCGATTTCGGTATCGGGCTCGGCGGTGGGGTCCCACTTGGCAACCGCTTCGATATGGTCCTTGCCGACGGTCACGCCGCCGTCTTCATGGCGTAGCAGGTTTTCCAGCAGGATCTTCATCGAATAGGGCAGATGGCCGATATCGAAGCGTTCGCCCAGCTTCGGCAGGCTGTAGTACGCGTAGCGCTTGCCGTGGACCTCAAGTGAGGTGCGAGTGGAAAAGGATTCGCTCATGCATCACTCCTATGGCATCGAAGGCTTTAGGTAGGGGCTCATTCTGAGCGATTCAGTGTGTACGTACGGTGTGTCCAGACAGATCTGCGAACTTGAGTAGGACGGCATAAGTACGTATCATGCATGCATACTTTCTGGAGCATGCTCATGGAAGCCACCGTTGCCGAACGCGGGCAGATCACGCTGCCAAAGGCCGTGCGCGATGCCCTGGGCCTGACCAAGGGCACCACATTGAAGATCGAGCTCGACGGCGGGCGCATCATCCTGCGCAAGGACGTCAGCGAGGCGCTGCGCAAGGTGCGCGGCAAGTTCAAGCTGGTCGACGGCCTGACCAGCACCGATGCGGCGATGCGCGTGATCCGTGGCCGCGCCCCCGGAGATCCGTTCGACCCATGATCGCCCTGGATTCCTCGGTCCTGCTGGACATCCTGATCGGCGACCCGGTCTATGGCGAAGTGTCGGAGATCTGCATCGGCGACGCCCTGGCGCGCGACGAAGTGGTGGTCTGCGACGCGGTGGTGGCCGAGGTGCTGGCCATGCTCGACACCCAGGTCGACCTGATGGAAACCCTGGCCTCGATCGGCGTGCGCTACGAGGCCACCCAGGAAGCGGCGGCAGTGCGCGCCGGCCATATGAACAAGCGCTTTCGCGCGCGCGGCGGCAAGCGCGAGCGGGTGGTGGCCGACTTTCTGATCGGCGCCCACGCGATGCTCCAGTGCGACGGGTTGATCACCCGCGACGAGGGCTTTTTCCGCGATTACTTCAAGGGTTTGAAGATCGTCGTTCCCAAACCCGCACCCTGATCCACGTTTTGCGCTTTACCACCTTCACCGCTGCTTTTTTGGAGAACCCGCATGTTGGAAGCCTATCGCCACCACGTTGCAGAGCGCGCCGCGCTCGGTATCCCGCCGCTGCCGCTGACCGCGCAGCAGACCGCCGAGGTCATCGAGCTGCTCAAGGCGCCGCCTGCCGGTGAAGAGCAGTTCCTGGTCGAACTGCTCAGCCAGCGCGTGCCCGCCGGCGTCGACGACGCTGCCAAGGTCAAGGCCTCGTACCTGGCCGCGGTGGCCTTCGGCACCGAGACCACCGCGCTGATCAGCCCCACGCGCGCTACCGAACTGCTCGGCACCATGCTCGGTGGCTATAACATCCAGCCGCTGATCGACCTGCTGGACAACGCCGAGCTGGGCGCCACCGCCGCCGAAGCGCTCAAGCACACCTTGCTGGTGTTCGATGCGTTTCACGACGTGCAGGAAAAGGCGCAAGCCGGTAATGCGCATGCCAAGGCCGTGCTGCAGAGCTGGGCGCAGGCCGAGTGGTTCACCAGCAAGCCGGAAGTGCCGCAGAGCCTGACCGTCACCGTGTTCAAGGTGCCGGGCGAGACCAATACCGACGACCTGTCGCCGGCGCCGGATGCGACCACCCGTCCGGACATCCCGCTGCACGCGCTGGCGATGCTGAAGAACAAGCGCGACGGCGCCGCGTTCGAGCCGGAGGAAGACGGCAAGCGCGGCCCGATCCAGGCCATTGCCGACCTCAAGGACAAGGGCCATCTGGTCGCCTACGTGGGCGATGTGGTCGGTACCGGTTCTTCGCGCAAGTCGGCGACCAATTCGGTGCTGTGGTGGACGGGCGAAGACATTCCGTACATCCCCAACAAGCGCTTCGGCGGCGTGTGCCTGGGCAGCAAGATCGCCCCGATCTTCTACAACACCATGGAAGATGCCGGCGCATTGCCGATCGAGCTGGACGTGTCGCAGATGGAGCACGGCGATGTGGTCGAGCTGCGTCCGTACGACGGCAAGGCGCTGAAGGACGGGCAGGTGATCGCCGAGTTCGCGATGAAGTCGGACGTGCTGTTCGACGAAGTGCGCGCCGGCGGCCGCATCCCGTTGATCGTCGGTCGCGGCCTCACCGCCAAGGCGCGCGAGTTCCTGGGCCTGCCGGCCTCGGACCTGTTCCGCCTGCCGATGGACCCGCCGGACACCGGCAAGGGCTTCTCGCTGGCGCAGAAGATGGTCGGCCGCGCCTGCGGCTTGCCGGAAGGCCAGGGCATGCGCCCGGGCACCTATTGCGAGCCGAAGATGACCTCGGTGGGCTCGCAGGACACCACCGGCCCGATGACCCGCGACGAGCTGAAGGACCTGGCCTGCCTGGGCTTCTCCGCCGACCTGGTGATGCAGTCGTTCTGCCACACCGCCGCGTACCCGAAGCCGGTGGACGTCAAGACCCACCACACGCTGCCGGAGTTCATCTCCACCCGCGGCGGCGTGTCGCTGCGTCCGGGCGATGGCGTGATCCACAGCTGGCTCAACCGCATGCTGCTGCCCGACACCGTCGGCACCGGCGGCGACTCGCACACCCGCTTCCCGATCGGCATCTCGTTCCCGGCCGGCTCCGGCCTGGTGGCGTTCGCAGCGGCCACCGGCGTGATGCCGCTGGACATGCCCGAGAGCGTGCTGGTGCGCTTCAAGGGGCAGATGCAGCCGGGCGTGACCCTGCGTGACCTGGTCAACGCGATCCCGCTGTACGCGATCAAGCAGGGCTTGCTGACCGTGGCCAAGCAGGGCAAGAAGAACATCTTCTCCGGCCGCATCCTGGAAATCGAAGGGCTGCCGAATCTGAAGGTGGAGCAGGCGTTCGAGCTGTCCGATGCGTCGGCCGAGCGTTCGGCGGCCGGTTGCACCGTGCACCTGGACAAGGCGCCGATCATCGAATACCTGACCAGCAACATCACCCTGCTGCGCTGGATGATTGCCGAAGGCTATGCCGATGCGCGCACCCTGGGCCGCCGCATCAAGAAGATGGAAGAGTGGCTGGCCGACCCGCAACTGCTGCAGCCCGATGCCGACGCCGAGTACGCTGCAGTGATCGAGATCGACCTGGCCGACATCGTTGAACCGATCGTGGCGTGCCCGAACGATCCGGACGACGTCAAGACGCTGTCCGACGTGGCCGGCGCTGCGATCGACGAGGTGTTCATCGGTTCGTGCATGACCAACATCGGGCACTTCCGCGCCGCGGCCAAGCTGCTGGAAGGCAAGCGCGATATTCCGACCCGCCTGTGGGTGGCGCCGCCGACCAAGATGGATGCCTCCGAGCTGACCAAGGAAGGCCATTACGGCACCTTCGGCGCGGCCGGCGCGCGCATGGAAATGCCGGGCTGCTCGCTGTGCATGGGTAACCAGGCACAGGCGCGCGAGGGCGCCACGGTGTTCTCGACCTCCACGCGTAACTTCCCCAACCGCCTGGGCCGCAACACCAATGTGTACCTGGGCTCGGCGGAACTGGCGGCAATCTGTTCGCGCCTGGGCCGCATTCCGACCAAGGACGAGTACATGGCCGATGTAGGCGTGATCAAGACCAGTGGCGAGCAGATCTATCGCTACATGAACTTCGATCAGATCCAGGAGTATCAGCACGTGGCAGAGACCGTCGCCGCCTGAGTCATCCAGCAGGTTGGTTGTCCCGAAATGCCCGGCACTGCCGGGCATTTCGCTTTCCAGGCAATGGCTTCGTGTTGTGCTCACGATGCCCGGCGTTAAAACAAATACCAGCTGACTGGATTGTGGCATTGCAACAAAAATCTGAAGTGCGCAGGTCTAGAGTCCGGCCGCTCTACCACTGCCCGTTGATGCCCATGCCCACTTGCACAATCTCCGGTCAAACCCTGCATTACACGCAACACGGCCGGGGTTTCCCGGTCTTGCTTGGCCACAGCTATCTCTGGGACGCTGCGATGTGGGAGCCGCAGATCCAGGCGCTCTCGCAGCACTACCAGGTCATCGTTCCAGAGCTGTGGGGGCATGGGCAGTCAGGTCCGTTGCCGCACGGCACGCAGCAGATCGGCGACCTTGCCCGGCACATGCTGGCCCTGCTGGACGCACTGAAGTTGCCGCAGTGCGCGGTGGTCGGCCTGTCGGTGGGCGGCATGTGGGCCGCCGAGCTTGCCCTGATGGCGCCGGAGCGCGTGCGCAGCCTGGTGTTGATGGACACCTTCCTGGGCGCCGAGCCAGCCGCCACGCGTGCGCGCTATTTCGACCTGCTCGATGCGATCGAGACGGCCGGGCAGGTGACGCCTGCGTTGATCGAGGCGATCGTTCCGATCTTCTTCCGCCCCGGCATCGATCTGAGATCGGCACTGCCGGCCGCCTTTGCGCAGCGTCTGGCTGCCATGTCGGCCGAACAGTTGCGCGCATCCATCGTGCCACTGGGCCGGCTGATCTTCGGCCGAGCCAATCGACTGGATGCCCTGTCTGGACTGGATCCGGCCAACACCTTCCTGCTCGGTGGCGCCGAGGACATCCCGCGCCCGACCGAAGAGGTGTGGATGATGGCCGAGGCAATCTGCTGCGATTACGAGCTGATCCCGGACGCAGGACATATCGCCTCGCTGGAGAACCCGGGCTTTGTCAACGCGCAGTTGCTGGGATGGCTGAAGCGGACGGTGGGTGAGACCGAGGTGGAGCTGATGCGCGTGGGATAAGGGCAATGGCCTCGCCTGACGTGGGATGAGGCGCGTGGTTCCTTCTCAACTCCTCACGTTTTTACGCACAGGAGGGGGGCTTGAAGCGCGCTCTCGTCGGAGATGGCTGAAGCGCTGCAGTTGTCAGGATGATGTTTCCCTTGTCCTGTCGGGCATTGTCCTTCTTTATGGAGAGAAGGTGCCCGCAGGGCGGATGAGGGTACGGCGTCGGCGCGATGCGTGGGTGGCCGCACCCTCACCCCAACCCCTCTCCCGCGGGGAGAGGGGCTCCAAGCGCTGTCGTGGGGGGAGGGCTTGCAGCGCTTCTCTCCCGCGGGAGGGAGGCTCATGACTTGCCACGCCATGGCCCGCCTTTCCTGGCTGGATGGGAGTTCGAAGCTGTGCGATTACGGTTGCGCGCCCAGCCAGGCTTCCAGTGCCGGGGCAGGTAGAGGGCGCGAGAACAGATAGCCTTGCAGCACCTCACAGCCCAGGTCGGCGAGGAACAGGCGCTGCGCTTCGTTTTCCACACCTTCGGCGACCACGTGCTTGCGCAGGTGCTCGCCGATGCGCAGTACCGAGGTGGTGAGCGCGCGCGCGTCTTCGCTGTGTTCGATATCGCGCACGAAGCTCATGTCCAATTTGAGTTCGTCGATCGGCAGGCGATGCAAATGGCTCAGGCTGGAATAGCCGTTGCCGAAATCGTCCAGCGACAGCGAGATGCCGGCTTCGCGAATGGCATGCAGGTTTTCCAATACGCCCGGTTGCCCGGACAGCATCACGCTTTCGGTCAGTTCCAGGGTCAGGTCGGAGGGCTGCACGCCCATCTCGGCGATGAGCCGGAGCAGATCCGGCAGCATGCGCGGACTTTCGAAACCACTTGCCGACAGGTTCACCGACACGCGTGCGACCGGCACGCCACGCTGGCGCCAGTCGGCGACCTGCTGGCAGGCGCTGCGCAGGACCCACGCATTGATCTGCGGCATCATGCCTTGTTCTTCGGCCACGGGCAGGAAGCGCGCCGGCGACACTGCACCCAACTGCGGGTGATTCCAGCGCAGCAGCGCTTCCACGCCATAGAGCGTGTGCGGCGCGGCGCTGTGCATCTGCGGTTGGTAATGCAATTGCAGTTGATTGCGGTCGATGGCCTGACGCAGTTCCGCTTCCAGCGCAACGCGTTCTTGCGCCATGCGGTTCATGTCGGAACTGAAGAAACGGAAGCGCCCACCGCCTTCCTTCTTGGCGCGATTCATCGCCAAATCTGCGTGGCGCAGCAGGATATTGATGTCCTGCCCATCTTCGGGAAACATCGCCACGCCGATACTGGCCGACGGATGCACGGTCATATGGCCGACCGGCAGGGGGCTGGCGATGCTGACCAACAGACGCTCGGCGGCGGCACTGGCCTGCTCTGCGCTGCATTGCGGCAGCGCAAGCGCGAATTCGTCGCCGGAGAGTCGCGCCAGCATCGCCGTGGCGGTGACCTGGTCGTTGACGCGCAAGGCGATATCGCGCAGCAGGCCATCGCCTGCGGCGTGTCCCTGGCTATCGTTGATGAGCTTGAAGCGATCGATGTTGATGAACATCAACGCGGCCGGTTCGCCTGCGTATTCGGCCTGCGTCAGCGCCTGCTCGGCGCGCGCGCTGAACATGATGCGGTTGGGCAGGCCGGTGAGCGTGTCGTAGAACGCCAGTTGATGCACGCGCTGGCGGATCTGCTCGCGTTCCAGCGCCAGGGTGCACAGCTGCTGGCACAAATCGGTGAGCCGCATATGCCAGGCATCGGCACGTTGCGGCTTGCGGTAGTACAGCGCGAAGGTGCCGAGCACGCGCGCGCTGTTGGAGCGGATCGGCGTGCTCCAGCAGGCGCGCAGGCCCCAAGGCAACAGCGTGTCGCGATACGCCTCGAACAATGGGTCGGTGGCGACGTCTTCCACCATCACCGCGCGACCGCGCCAGGCCGCGGTGCCGCAGGCGCCTGTGCCCGGGCCGATCTTCAGGCCGTTGACCGCATCGGCGTATTCGGGCGGCAGGCTGGGCGCAGCCAGCGAATGCAGGCGACCTTGATTGTCCGCACTCATCACCGTGGCCAGCACGTCCGGTGCGATGCGTTCGACCTCGGTGCAGATCAGCGTCATCACCTCGATCAGCGGGCGTTCCTGCACCAAGGCTTCCAGCACGCGGTGCTGCAATACCTCGTGCATCTTGGTGTCGGTGATGTCGGTCAATACCGCCACGTAATGCGAGGGAGCGTGGTTGGCGTCGTAGATCGGGTTGAAGTTGAGCGAGATCCACAGCGGTGTGCCATCCTTGCGATAGACCAGCAAGTCGGCGCGGGTGTGCTGCAAGGCATCGGCGCGATCGCGCACGCGGGCGACCTCGCTTTGGTCGCTTTGCGCGCGGGTCAAGACATCGGAGGGACGCAGACCGACCAGCTCGGCTTCGGTGTAGCCGAACATGCGCTGGAAGCCGTCGTTGGCGTATAGCAGACGCGATTGCAGATCGCAGATGAGGATGGCGCTGCTGCTGCCATCGAGGGCTTCTGCGAGCAGGCGCGCACGGCGCTGCTCGGGCTGCTCGCCGGGCTTGGCCATGCCGGCGGTAATCGGGCCGGGCCTGACCAGGCCAGCGCTTGGGGCGTTGGCATTGATCGGCTCAGCCGTCAGCGGCATGCGGTCCACCGCTGCATCCACGCCAGCGCCCGCCGCGCTTCCCGGTGCTGGAGGAAGCGTTTGGTTGGTCGGGTGCGAGGGATGCGCGGCCATGCCGGATCAGCGCGCCTGCGCCGACAATGCGAGCAAGCGTTCGGCCACGCGGTCCAGCGGCACCACTTCCTGTGCGGCGCCAAGCTTGTACGCTGCACCGGGCATGCCCCAGACCACGCTGCTGGCTTCGTCCTGCACCAGCGTCGGCGCGCCGGCCTGCAGCATTTCCAGCAGGCCGCGTGCGCCGTCGTCGCCCATGCCGGTGAGGATGGCGCCCACCGCATTCGGGCCGGCATTGGCGGCAACGGAACGAAACAGCACGTCCACTGCCGGTTTGTGGCGATTGACCGGCGGGCCATCGTCGATACGGCAGCGCCACCGTGCACCGTCGCGAATGATGCGCAGATGCTGGCCGCCCGGCGGCAGATACGCATGACCTGGCAGGATCGCCTCGCCATCGGTGGCTTCACGTACCGACATGGCCGAATGGCGGTTGAGGCGCTCGGCGAACGCGGTGCTGAAGCTGGCAGGCAGATGCTGGGTCATCACCACCGCGGGCGCATCGGCGGGCATGTGTTCAAGCACCACGCGCAGCGCTTCGGTACCACCGGCGGAAGCGCCGATGGCGATCAAGCGATCGGTCGTGCGAAAGCGCAGCGCACTGCCGGCCACCGGTGCCGATTGCATATCCAGCGTGACTTTGGGTGCGCTCGGGCGATTGAGTGCGCTGACCTTGGCCTTGGCGGCCATTTTGACCTTGCTGACGATCTCTTCGGCGTAGCCTTCCAGCCCCCGTGCGACGTCGATCTTGGGCTTGGACACGAAGTCCACGGCGCCCAGCGACAAGGCCTGCAAGGTAGTGTCGGCGCCGCGCTCGGTCAGCGATGAAATCATCACCACCGGGGTAGGGCGCAGGCGCATCAGGTTTTCCAGAAACACCAGGCCGTCCATGCGCGGCATTTCCACATCCAGCGTGATGACGTCCGGATTGAGGCGCTTGATCTTTTCGCGCGCCAGCAGCGGATCGGCGGCCGAGCCGACCACTTCGATGCCGGCATCGCGCGACAGGATTTCGGTGAGCATCTGACGCACGACCGCCGAATCGTCGACGATCAATACACGCACAGGAGTTTCCAGCGTCATTCGAACAACTCCACTCCACCGGTAACCGGTGCTTTGGACAGACGGGCGCGCACGGCCGATTCGGTGGCGGCGACTTCGGCTTCGTGTGCGTGCGGCAAACGCTGCACGACGACGCGGCCAGTCGTCGCGAAGAACCACACCTTGCGCGGATGGATGCCACACAGATCTTCAGCGATGATGGGAATATGTTCGGCCTGCAGGTACTGGCGCACGAACTCGGCGTTGCGGGTGCCGACCGGGTTGCTGGTGAAGCCCTTCAACACGTTGGCGCCACCGAAGACCTTGGCTTCGATGCGTTTGCGGTGCGCGCCGCGCTTGAGCATGTCGTTGATCAGCAGCTCCATGGCATAACTGCCGTAGCGCGTGGGTGCGCCATCGCCGACCTGGCCTTCCGGCAACAGAAAGTGGTTCATGCCGCCGATCTTGAGCACCGGGTCGCGCAGGCAGGCTGCAACGCACGATCCCAAGGTGGTCGTCAACGCGGTGTCGTCGTCCACCACCAGGTACTGGGTGGGCAGCAGTTTGGCGGCAATGGTCTGGAACCGCGAATCGCGGTAGCGCATGACGTCGTCGACTTGCACGGCAGTACTCATGCTCACGCTCCTGCGCGCGGTGCGCGCCGATACAGCGTGCGCCCGCACGGCTGGATCAGGTCGGCCGCGTGCAGGTAGTTCTCCGAGTGCCCGGTGTAGAGCAGGCCGTCGTCGCCCATGTGGCTGACCAGGCGCGACAGGATGCCGCGCTGAGTGGGCTTGTCGAAGTAGATCATCACGTTGCGGCAGAACAGTGCCGCATACGGACCGCCGACGTCGTAACGCGGCGCCAGCAGATTCAACTGGCGGTATTCGATGAGCTGGCGCAGCGCCGGAATGACCCGGCATTTGCCTTCATTGGGGCCGCTGCCGCGCTGGAAGTACTTGCGCTTGATCGCTGCATCGAGCGAGGCAACGCGATCGATGGCATAGACACCGCGCGATGCGGTTTCCAGCACCTGGGTGTCGACGTCGGTGGCGACGATGCTCACTGGCGGGGTCAGCGTGCCGAAGGCTTCGCAGGCGGTAATGGCGATGGAGTAGGGCTCCTCGCCGGTGGAGGCGGCGCACGACCAGATCTTCAATGGCGCCTGCGAGGCGCGCTTTTGCAGTTCTTCGCGCAGCTTGTCGAAATGGTGCGGCTCGCGGAAGAACGAGGTCAGGTTGGTGGTCAGCGCATTGGTGAATGCCTGCCATTCTTCCTCGTCGTTGCCGGCTTCGAGCTGGTCGAGGTAATCGCGGAACGAGCGCAGGCCGAGCACGCGCAGACGCCGCGACAGGCGGCCATACACCATGTCGCGCTTGGCCGGCGCCAATGCAATGCCCACACGCTGGTAGATCAGGTCGCAGACGCGCTTGAAGTCGCGGTCGCCGAAATCAAATTCGCGTGTGTCTGAAGCGGAAGTCGTAGTCGTCATATCCATACGCGTCGTGAGCTATAACTGGATATCGGCCACGGAGCCGCGCAACTGAAGCGCTAATGCGTGGATTGGACGCGGTTGTGTTCGCTACCTGGTCCGATGGGGACGGCGGCTGGTGATGGAATGCCAGAGAGCAAAGACGCCCCAATGGTGTGCTGCCGTATCGGACCCGCGAGGATCAGTGTCGGTGCCTTGCCTAAATGCACAACGCCCCGGCAATGCCGGGGCGTTGTGGGTGACAGCGGTGAATCAGAACTCTTGCCAGTTACCGTCGGCCAGCGCGGCCTGGGATGTGGCTGGCCGCGACGCGCTTGCGGCTGCGCGCGCTACCGGCCTGGCGGCGCTTTTCACTGCAACCGGGCGCGAGGCGATCGGGCGTACGCGTGCGCTCTGCGGCGCCTGCGCAGCCGAGTCGTCCAGCTTGAACACCGACACCGCTTCGGCCAGATGACCTGCCTGCTCTTCCATCGAGCGGGCGGCGGCAGTGGCTTCTTCCACCAGCGCAGCGTTCTGCTGGGTGGTTTCGTCCATCTGGGTGATGGTCTGATTGACCTGCTCGATCCCGGACGACTGCTCCTGCGAAGCGGCAGAGATCTCGCCCATGATGTCGGTCACGCGTTGCACGCTGGCCACGATGTCGGCCATGGTGGCGCCGGCCTTGCGCACCAGTGCCGAGCCTTCGGCCACCTTGTGTACGGAGTCGTCGATCAGGCCCTTGATCTCCTTCGCCGCGCCGGCCGAACGCTGTGCCAGCGTGCGCACTTCCGAGGCGACCACCGCAAAACCGCGGCCCTGTTCACCGGCGCGTGCCGCTTCCACAGCCGCGTTCAAGGCCAGGATATTGGTCTGGAACGCGATGCCATCAATGACGCTGATGATGTCGGCGATCTTCTTGGACGAGGCTTCGATGCCGGACATGGTGGTGACCACTTGCGACACCACTTCACCGCCTTGCGAGGCCACGCCGGTGGCGCCGATGGCAAGCTGGTTGGCCTGACGGGCGCTTTCGGCATTCTGCTTGACGGTGGAGGTGAGCTCCTCCATCGAGGCGGCGGTTTCTTCCAGATTGGCGGCCTGCTGCTCGGTACGGTGCGACAGGTCGCTGTTGCCGGAGGCGATTTCGCCGGCGGCCGAATTGATCGCAGTGGACGACATCTTGATGCGCCCGACGATGTCGGCCAGCTGCTCGGCGGTGGCATTTGCATCGTCGCGCATCTGCGCGAACACGCCGCTGAACTCGCCATGCATGCGCACGGTCAGGTCGCCACGCGACAGCGCCGACAGCGCCGACAGCAGGGTCGAGATCTGTTCCAGGCTGCCGGCATTGGCGTCCAGCAACCCGTTGAGCTGCTGCGCCAACTGCAGGAAGAAGCCCTGCTTGCCGTCGGTTTCCACACGCCCGCTCATGTCGCCGCTGGCGGCCGCACGCACGATGCGGGCCACTTCTTCTTCCACCTGCACTTCGATGGTGCGGTCGCGCCATTCGCAGACTTCGCCGCTGGTCTCGCCCTGTTCGTTCTTGATCGAGGTGACGGTCTGCGCCAGCACCACTTCGCCGAAACGCTCTTCGAAGCTGGTGACGCCATCGCGTTCCAGCGCGGCAATGGCCTTGCGCACGGTCGCATCCGACAAACCCAGGTAGCTGATGTGCTGACCGATGACCTTGCTTGCGTCGAACTCGGGCGATGCCAGGCGGATGCTGCTTTCGTACTGCGCCACGATCTTCTTGAAGGCGTCGTTGGCGTAGATCATCACGCGTTCGGGATCGGTGATGAAGGTGCCGGTCGAGGACTTGTCCAGCGCAGTGCGGATGCGCAGGTTTTCATCGGCAATTTCCTGGTCGCGTTCGATGCGTTCCTTCAGGTCGCGCTGCATGCGCTGCATGGAACGCATCAACTCGCCCACTTCGTCCTGGCCCTGCACGTTGATCTGGCCGTCCAGCTTGCCGCCGGCAATTTCGGTGGCCGTGGTGACAGCGCCGCGCATGCTCTTGACGATGGAGCGGGCGAACAGGAAAGCCAGGCCCAGGCCGCCGGCGATGCCGATCAACAGCACCACCAGGGTCAGCGTGACGGAGGTGGCGTGGACCTTTTCGGCCTTGGTCTTAGCAGCCTGCGCGAGCAGGTTGTCTTCAGCAATCAAGGCCGCCAGCGAATCCTTGGCCTTGTTGTGCAGGGTACGGGTTTCGCCGACGAAGGTGTCGATGGCGTCGTCGGGCAGATTCAGCTCCATCATTTCGTCGACGCTGGCATAGGAGGCCGACGCCTTCTTCCAGTCCGCCACGAACACGTCGAACAGCTTCTTCTGTTGCGGGCTTTCGATCAGGCGCGGGTAGCCCTTGATGGTGGCTTCGATCTCGCCATTGAGCCTCTTGGCGCGGACCTTGGCTTCCTGCTTGACCGAATCGCTGGCACGCACCAGGTTCTGGTAGGCCGCATTCCGGTATTCGCCGAGCATGCCGCGCAGATCGCCTGCCTCGCGCACGCTGGACATGGTGTTGCCGGCCAGGTCGCGGGTGACGTTATTGAGCGAGGCCAGACCCGAATAGGCGATGACGCCCTGGACGAGCATGATCAGCAGCACGATGCCGAACGCCAGCATCAGCTTGGGCATCAGTTTCAGATTGTTGATCCATTGCATTGACACGATTCCCCGTAGAAGTCAGTCCGCATAGCCGCAACAGCACATCGCCACGCGCAAGGGCGTGGCGATGTGCGAGGCGATTACTTGATGGTGGCAAGCTTCAGGCTGGCCGGGGAGCTGACTTCGATTTCGGCGCGCGAACTGTCGCGCTGGATCTTGCCGAGGACGCAGACGTCCTTGCCTTCGAGCGTTTCCGGGGCGAAGCTGAACTTGCCGCGGTTGGCACCGTCGATGCGTGCGGAGAAGGTGTGGCGCGGGAACATGCCGCCCATGTACAGGAAGGTAGGTTCGCCTTCCGAGCTCTGCGCGTACTTGGCCTTTTCGACCTTGCCGCACACCATGCCGTCCTTGCCGACGAAGCGCGTCGCCATTTCCGGCGGAATCATTTCCTGCGACTGAGCCGACAGCGTGGGAGCAACGATGACAAGAGCAGCGACGGGGAGGAGCGAGAGCAGGAACTTCATAGGGATTCTCCAGAAATCAAAAGTCGATCGGTGACCCGTTGTGTGGACGCGGGCTTCATTCAGCTATCGGCTAACCGCCGTTCAACTTGAATCCAGAAAACGTGATTTTTATCTCAGTTCTATCGCGTGGTGCGTCGCGTGTCGGGAGCTTCCTGACACGCGATCGTCGTAGATGCGGTCGCGCCAACGCGTTGCGGCCGCCGGAGCGGTGCAGCGGGTGCAGGATGGCGCCATGTACGCTGAGAAGCGGCTACCGAAACGGAGCGAATCAGCCAGCAGGTGGGCGCGGGCGGGGCGCAGAAGCCGGAGTGCACGTGTGCTACCTCAGGATTCTGAGCACCAGCGGCGCCTTCTGGCGGCGTGGCAATCGTTTGGTAGCCGCTCGTCGTACATGGCGGCTCCTGCATTCCTCTACACCTCTCCGGCGACCGCAGGCGAGGCGACACAGCCGTTTGAATCAGGCGGCTTCTTCGACCAGTTGCTGACCCAGCTCGGTGCTGTCCAGCAGGGTTTCGATATCCAGCAGGATCAACATGCGATCGTCCTGGGTGCCGATACCGGAGATGAAACGGGTGTCGACCGATGCACCGAATTCGGGGGTAGGCCGGATCTGGTCGTCGTTGAGCGGAATCACGTCGGACACGCTGTCCACGACGATGCCGACCACGCGGTCCTCGACGTTGAGCACGATCATCACGGTGAAAGCGTCGTAGCGCGCTTCTTTCAGGCGCAGCTTCAGGCGCAGGTCGATCACCGGCACGATGGTGCCGCGCAGGTTGATCACACCCTTGATGTAATCCGGCGCGTCGGGCAGACGGGTGACCGAATCGTAGCCGCGGATTTCCTGCACTTTCAGGATATCCACGCCGTAGTGTTCTTCGCCCAAAGCGAAGCTGAGGAATTCACCACCGGTGCCGGTGGCAGTGCTTTTATCGTTCATGGAAACTCCGGGCGTTGCGGCTAAGTGTCAGGTTGAGGCAGGACTGCGGCAGCAGGGACGGATGCGGGATGCCCTAGCAACATCGGCGGGGTAGGCGGCAACTTTAGGTGCCGGCCCCGCGTGGTACGCGAGGGTTCAGAACACGCCGCTCTTGCGCGCATTGCGCTGGCGGTCGACACGGAAAATGTAGCGCTGGATGGTTTCGTCGGCGCCGCGCGGTAGGTCGCTGAACTGCATGCCGATCCGGAAGCCTTCGCTGCCGTTGGGCAGGGTCTGCTTGTGCTGGCTGCACACCGTCAGCGGCAGCGTGATGGGGGCGGTGTCGGGCAATTGCAGGATGCAGTTGCGGTAGGTGCGTTGCGGTTCAAGCAACGGCATGCCGTCGGTGAGAGACACCGCCAGACCGCCGCTGCTGATGTCGATCACGCGCAGCTGCAGGTTGAACTCGTTTCCCTGCGCGGCTTCCTGGCGGATAGTGCAGACTGGCGAATCGGTGATCGGCGTTTCCAGTCGATACGATTCGCGCCGCTGCATGTGGTACATCGCGGCTGGCAGGTCGACGCGGAAGGCGACGTGGATGTCGCGCTCGATCCGCTCGGCCTTTTCCAGGCGGAAGCGGATGTTCACCCGTTCCAGCTGGGCGTAGCACAACAGGTATTTGGCGCCTTCGATGGCGCGGTTGGAGGCATCGTTATGGCTGCCGTCCAGGATCACGCAGTCGTCGTCTTCGTCCACTTCCAGCACGGCGGTGGGCACGGCCATGTCGCGGCCGGCCACATGCATGGTCACGATGGCGCGTTGGTCGAGCAGCTGGCGCAGCAATCCACGGATCTGCCGCTTGTTGCGCAGCAGGTAGCGCTCGTCACCTTCGGCGAGGTGATCAGCGTCGTGGTCCAGCTCTGAGGTATCGCCTTGGGACATGGGCACAAGCACAGTGGAAGCGGGAAGGCGCCTGGCGGGTTGTCCCGGCGTCGCCTTGATATCGGCGGCAACGCCAAATCTTTAAGGCGGCTGACGAAACGTGTATGCAGTGCTCCCGCGACGGCGTGCGGGCAAGGACCCGTCGCGTTGGTCGGTGTGCAGCGTCTCAGGCAACCAGCGGACCATGGGGGGCGGTCCGCCTTTTCCAGTAAGACCACCCGCCAACTGTCTGGTGCGGTGTCCTCGCCGATTGCCAGACCGTTGGCGGCATGGATGCCGCCATCGAGCCCGCAGGGACGGGTTCACGGCGTGTCCCGCGAGCGGCGAAGGCATCGCACCCGCGATGTCTTCGCGCTTGCTGCAGGGCCCTTGCCCGCCCACCATCGCAGGACACGCTGCAAGTACGTCCCTGTCAGCTCCGTGGCGGCATCCATGCCGCCAAGGGTCCCGCGACGGTGGGCGGGCAAGGGCCGGTCGCGTTGGTCGGTGTGCAGAGTTTTGAAACCAGCCAGCAACCGCCGACGAGGCGTCCCTCGCTCGTCAACAAACCACTGGCCAATTGTCTGGCGCGGTGCCTTGCCAATTGCGGGACCGTTGGCGGCATGGATGCCGCCATCGAGCCACCATGGACGGGTTCGCGGCGTGTCCCGCGAGCGGTGAGGGCACCGCGCACTCGACGCTGCGACGTTGCTGCAGGTCGTCGTGTTGCCGTCTCAGCTATAGGCGTGGCGTGCATTGGCCAGCAGGGTACTGAGGCGGTCCTGCGGCTCCAGGCGGAACACTGCGACCGCATCGACCAGCTGTGCGGCCTGGTCTTCCATCGAGCGTGCGGCGGCGGTGGCTTCTTCCACCAGCGCGGCGTTCTGCTGGGTGGTTTCGTCCATCTGGGTGACGGTCTGGTTGACCTGGGTGATGCCTGCGGCCTGTTCGCGCGAAGCGCTGGTGATTTCGCCCATGATGTCGGTGACGCGCTGCACCGAGGTCACCACCTGCTGCATGGTGCTGCCTGCTTCGGAAGCCAGTGCCGCGCCGTTGCCGATGCGGGTCACCGAGTCTTCGATCAGGTGCTTGATCTCCTTGGCCGCGCCGGCCGAGCGCTGTGCCAACGTGCGAACCTCCGAGGCCACGACGGCAAAACCACGGCCCTGTTCGCCGGCACGCGCCGCTTCCACCGCCGCGTTCAAGGCCAGGATATTGGTCTGGAAGGCGATGCCGTCGATGACGCTGATGATCTCGGCAATCTTTTTCGACGAGGCGTCGATATCGGCCATGGTGGTCACCACGCGGTTCACGACGTCGCCGCCCTTTGCCGCCACACCGGCAGCATCCAGCACCAGGCGATTGGCTTGGTCGGCGTTGTCGGCGTTCTGCTTGACGGTGGCGGTGAGTTCTTCCATGGAGGCTGCGGTTTCTTCCAACGCGGCCGCTTGCTGTTCGGTGCGACGCGACAGGTCGCCGTTGCCGGTGGCGATCTCGGTGGCGGCCGAATTGATCGTCAGCGAAGCGTCCTTGATGCGGCGCACGATACCGGCGAACTGGTCGGCGGTGGCATTGGCGTCGTCGCGGATCGTGGCGAATACGCCCTGCAGCGCGCCGTCCATGCGTGCGGTCAAATCGCCTTGCGACAGTGACGAGAGCAGGGCGGAGACGCGCGACAGGCCGTCGGCGTTGTTGTCCAGCAGCGTGTTGAGCTGTTGAGCCAGCAGCAACAGGAAGCCATGCTTGCCGCGCACGTCGATCCGTTCGCTGAGGTCGCCGGCGGCGGCGGCCTCCACCACGTGCGCGACTTCCTGTTCCACCTGCACTTCCTGGGTACGGTCGCTCCATTCGACCACATAGCCCATGCGCTCGCCGGTCGCAGCCACGACCGGGCTGACCACTTCCTGCACGATGCGGCCGCCGATTTCGATCTGTGCGGTGTGCGTGCTCTTGAGTTGATCCAGCAGGCGTGATTGCTCGGGATTGCGATGGAACTGGTCGATGCGGGTCGTGCTCAATGCCGTGGCATCGAAGTTGGGCAGATCGTCTCGCAGGACGTCCTGCATTTCCGACAGCATGCGCTGCAGCGGGCGATTGACGTAGATGATGCGGCGCTCGGCATCGGCGATCATCACATTGGTGCTGACGTCGTCCAAGGCGGTGCGCACGCGCAGTGCTTCGCTGGCGATCAGGTGGTCGCGTTCCAGGCGCGCGCGCAGGTCGTCGCGCATGGTGCGCGCGTTGAGCAGCAGGCGGCCGAGTTCGTCATGCCGGTCGATTTCGATCGGGTTGTCCAGGCGGCCGGCCGCCACGTCGCCGAGCACGCGTTCCACTGCCAGCAGCGGGCCGGTGACCATCTTGCGCGCGGCGATGAATACCACCGCGATGCACAGTGCCAGCACCACCAGCGAGAACAGCAGCATGCTGCCCATCAGTGCGTCCAGCGGACCGTCGATGGCACTGCGCGGCTGCGCGCCGATCACCGCCCACTGCCACGGCGCATAGCGCTGTGCGGTGACTTCGAACGCCTGGCTGGTGCCCTTGGCATCGCGCAGCTGCAGGTTGGCGCTGGGCTGCTTGCCGTCCAGCACTGCCTGCAACAGGGCCTGTTGTTCGGCCGGCACCAGTGCCGCCAGTGTGGCCGGGGTGCCCGGCGGGGCCGCGATGACCTGGCCCTGATGATCGCCCGGCGCCATGTCGACGATGACGAAATAGCCGTCCTGGCCCAGTTTGGTAGTGCTGACCTGGGCCTTGAGCGCGGCCAGGCCCTGGGTGTAGTTACGCCCGACGAACAGCGCACCAATGACCTCGCCGGCGGCATCGCGCAGCGGCTGGTAATGGGTCATGTACTGCTCGCCGAACAGCTGCGCCTGGCCGGTGAAGCTCTTGCCTTGCGACAGGGCGGCGTAGGCCTTGCCCTTGCGATCGAGCAGGGTGCCGATGACGCGTTCGTCCTGCTTGTTACGCAGCGAGGTGGTGATGCGCACGAAGTCGTCGCCGGTACGGGCGAAGATCGTGGCAACGCCGCCGGTCGCCTTGGCAAAGCGGTCCACGGCGTCGACATTGAGATTCAGTGCCTGCTTGCCGGCACGCAGCGACGGGGTGTTCTGTTGGCCGATGGTCACCGTGCTGGCGCTATCGAGTTCGCGCGCGCCGGCGGGGAGCATGTCGTCGAACACGCTGCCCAGACGCTGGGTGCCTTCGCTGAGGGTGACGTCGTACATCGCCACCGACTGCTGCATCAGCCGGGTGCTGGAACGCAGTTCGGCCTTGACCTGCGATTCGATATCGCCCGCGGACTGGCGATAGATGGTCAGGGCCAACAGCCCTAGCGAGGTGGCAATGACCAGCGTAAGCAATGCGGAGAGCCGCGTACCGACCGAGAGGCGGTTGAAGGAATGCATGAGGAATCGGCCTTGCCCGGGGGAGGGCGTTACGAATGCGTGAACTTGGTAGCGGCCGTTTATGCTGAAAATTGACTGTTACCGTTGAAATCAGCATAAAATTGGGCGTTCCATTCAGCATTCGATGGCTGAAAGCGGTTTCACACTGCACGTCTTGTTACTGGCAATTGTAAATTTCGAGTGAAATTAGGGTGCTCTTGAGTGTCTCGACGGGCCGCGTATGGCTGGCGAAAAGCACGCCTTGCTGCTGCCATCGGAGCACCATCTTGGGCAACCAGTGCGATGGCTGCATAGCCGTCGAGCGGTTGCGCCCTGGGCTTGGAATTGTCTCTCATGCCTCGGTTCCTACGCATCGCTCTGCCTGAAAATTGCGCATGCGGTTTATCGGTTGCCGCACAGGGAGGGCAGCACAAAAAAGGGCCGCTTCCCCTCGCAAGGGAAGCGGCCCACAAGATCTGCGGAGCGCGGATCAAAGGCTCTCGAAATGTGTGTGTGTGGCTGGACAACGGTGTTACGTGAAACGTGCATCGGCAGCCGCGACCGGGTGACGATGAGGACGGCGGCCGATTGCACCACAGGGACTAAGAGCAGCTAACAAACTACTGTGCAGCTGCCAGGCGGGCGCGGCCGGTGCTCGGAAACGGCATGTACCGCGCGTCACGCCGGCTCCTCCGCGCCGTCCGCACCCACCTGACGACTGCTCGCTACTTTTTGTTAGCCGCTCTAAAAACGATCCCGGTGTCTGTGCCGGTCGCCCACCGCTGCCGGCGACCGGTGCGCTCTGGCGCTGCGGCTTAAAACTCCTGCCAATTGACATCGCCAACGGTCGATGCGGTTGCACCGACCGCCACGCGCGGCGGTGTCGCCGCGGCCACGGCGACACGTGCAGCCGGGCGCGTTGCCGGCCGCTGGTGGCCCACTGCGCCGGCGATGGCCGATAACCTGCGCGCCACCGGCGCGTTCGCATCGACCTTGAAGACCGCCACCGCTTCGGTGAGTTGCTGTGCCTGTTCTTCCATCGCGCGCGCAGCGGCAGTGGCTTCTTCCACCAGGGCAGCGTTCTGTTGGGTGGCTTCATCCATCTGCGTGACGGTGAGGTTGACCTGTTCGATGCCGGCCGATTGTTCCTGCGACGCGGCGGAAATTTCGCCCATGATGTCGGTGACGCGCTGCACCGATGAGACGATTTCGGCCATGGTGCGGCCGGCCTGGTCCACCAGCAGCGAGCCGTCGGTGACGCGCTGCACCGAGTCGCCGATCAGATCCTTGATCTCCTTGGCGGCGGCCGCCGAACGCTGCGCCAGCGTGCGTACCTCACTGGCCACCACGGCAAAGCCGCGGCCCTGCTCGCCGGCACGCGCCGCTTCCACTGCGGCATTCAAGGCCAAGATGTTGGTCTGGAACGCGATGCCGTCGATGACGGTGATGATGTCGGCGATCTTCTTGGACGAGGCCTGGATGCCAGCCATGGTGTCGACGACCTTGCCGACGACCTCGCCACCTTGCGACGCGACGCTGGCCGCACCGATCGCCAGTTGATTGGCCTGGCGTGCACCTTCGGCATTCTGCTTCACGGTCGAGGTGAGCTCTTCCATCGAGGCCGCGGTTTCTTCCAGGTTGGCGGCCTGCTGTTCGGTACGCTGCGACAGGTCGTTGTTGCCGGCGGCAATTTCGCTGGCAGCCGCATTGATCGAGACGGCCGAGGTCTGGATGTGCCCGACGATACCGGCCAGTTGCGTGACCGTGGCATTGGCATCGTCGCGCATCTGCGCGAACACGCCCTGGAATTGTCCATCCATACGCGCAGTGAGATCGCCCGCAGCAATGGCCTGCAACATGCCCGACAACGCCTGCAGGCTGCCATCGGCAGTGGCCATCAGCTGGTTGAGGCTCTCGACCATAATGCGGAAGTCGTACTGGAACTGCGCTGCGTCGCCGCGTGCACTGAAGTCGCCGGCCGCAGCGGCCTGCGCCAGCTGCTTGATCTGCCGATTCATCGCGGCCAGGTTGTGTTTGACCTGCGCCATGGTCTGAGTGAGTTTGGCCTGTTCGCCGGGCAGGGCGTCCATGTCGTCGCTGAGGTCGCCGATCGCATAGCGGCCCATGATCTGCGCCAGGCGCGCGGTGACCTGGATGTGGCTGTCGACCAGTGCATTGGTGTCGCCGGCCATGCGGCCGTAGTCGCCCGGAAACGTGCCGGCATCCATGCGAAAGCTCACCTGGCCGGCATCGTGGCGCTTGGCCATGTCCAGCTGGGCGGTGATCAGGTTGCGCACCCGCGACTGCATCGTGTCCATGGCCTGCAACAGACGGCCGGTTTCGTCGCCGGCATCGCTATGCACGGCGTTATCGAGCTTGCCCTCGGCAATCGCTTCGGCGGCGCGGGTGGCGCGGCTGAGTGGCCGGGTGAGGCTGCGGGTGATCAGCAAGCCCAGCGTGCCGCTCAGCATTACCACCAGCAGCGAACCGCCGACCAGCAACTTGCGCGAATCGTCCATCGACTGCAGCGCCACTTCGGCTGCTTCGGAGGCGAGCTTGTCCTGAAGGGCAATGTTCTCGCCGATCTTGTCCTGCCATTTCTGCATCGCAGGTGCGGCCTGGGTGAGCATCAGCGGCAATGCTTCATCGCTGTGGCCAGACATCACCAGGTCGACGACCTTGTTGTTCAAGTCGCGCACGGGCTGCCCGAGGCGGTCGATCTCGGTACGGATGCCGATGCCCTGCGGCGAAGACGGAATGGCATACAGCGCATCGTGCGCCTTCGCGTAGTCGGCGCGTGCCTGCTTGATGGATGCGATGAATTTCAGATTGTCTTCGTTGCTGGTCGGCAACACGACGTTGCGTAGCTCCGCGGCGATGACGTAGTTGGCATTCATCATGTCGTTGGAGAGGCGGATCTTGGTCATGTTCTGGTGCACCAGGGCATCCACCAGCGCACGTGCAGAGGTCAGCCCGCGATAGCCGATGAAGGCGATGAACCCGGACAGTAGGATCAGCACGGTAAAGGCGGCAGCCAGGCGTGGCCCGACATTGAAGCGCAGCAAAAGAGAGGTCATGAAAATCGCTCGGCTTTAAAAGGTGGAATGCGGTTGCGCTGGCAGGCTGGGAAGATCCATTGCGCCCACTTTGCGTGTCGGCAAAGCAGCGTTATCGGCGCTGCCTGCAATCGATCGCGTGAGCCCTGACGCTTGATACAGCTGGTCTCGGCAATCGGCACGGCAGTCGTTCGCAACCGACTGCCGTGCGTGAGGCTGCCCTTGCGATCAGAACTCCTGCCAATCGCCCAGCTCTGCGGCCGATGTGGCGTTGCCCGCAGGACTGCGACGTGGCGACGCGGCCGCCGGGGTGACGCGTGCTGCCGGGCGTGGTGCGAAGCGGGCATTGGCCGGGGCGCTGGCAATGGCCGACAACCGACGCGCCAACGGTGCATGCGCAGCCACCTTGAAGACCGCCACCGCTTCGGTCAGCTGCTGCGCCTGTTCTTCCATCGCGCGTGCGGCGGCGGTGGCTTCTTCCACCAATGCGGCGTTCTGCTGGGTGGTTTCGTCCATCTGGGTCACGGTCTGGTTGACCTGCTCGATGCCCGCATACTGCTCCTGCGAGGCCGAGGAGATCTCGCCCATGATGTTGGTGACGCGCTGCACGCTGGCGACGATCTCGGCCATGGTGGTGCCGGCCTGATCGACCAGGGTGGCCCCTTGCGTGACCTTTTCCACCGAGTCGTCGATCAGGTGCTTGATCTCCTTGGCAGCACCGGCCGAACGCTGCGCCAGCGTGCGCACCTCGGAGGCGACCACCGCAAAACCGCGGCCCTGTTCGCCGGCACGCGCTGCTTCCACTGCCGCGTTCAAGGCCAGGATATTGGTCTGGAACGCGATGCCGTCGATGACGCTGATGATCTCGGCGATCTTCCTGGACGAGCCCTGGATGTCGGACATGGTGGTGACCACCTTCGCCACCACATCGCCGCCTTGCGAGGCGACCGCAGCGGCGCCGATGGCGAGCTGGTTGGCCTGGCTGGCATGTTCGGCATTCTGCTTGACGGTGGAGGTCAGCTCTTCCATCGAGGCCGCGGTTTCTTCCAGGTTGGCGGCCTGCTGTTCGGTGCGCTGCGACAGATCCTGGTTACCGGAGGCGATTTCGCCCGAGGCCAGACCGATCGCATCGGCTGCGATCTGGATGCGGCCGACGATGCTGGCCAGTTGTTCGGCAGTGGCATTGGCGTCGTCACGCATCTGCGCGAACACGCCCTGGTATTGCCCGCTCATGCGCGCAGTGAGGTCGCCGGCAGCGATCGACTGCAACAAGCCCGAGAGCGATTGCAGGTTGCCGTCTGCGGTGGCCATCAAGGTGTTGAGGCTTTCCACCATGATGCGGAAATCGAACTGGAACTGCTCGGCATTGCCGCGCGCGGTGAAGTCGCCATTGGCCGCAGCCTGCGCCAGCTGCTTGATCTCGGTGTTCATGGTCGACAGGTTGTGCTTGACCTGGTTCATCGCCGCGGTAATGGCCGCCTTCTCGCCGGGCAACTGCTGCATATCTTCGGAAAGGTCGCCGATGGCATAACGCTCGATCAGGTGGATGGTCTGCATCTTCACCTTGATGTGCGCGGCCACCAGCTCGTTGGTGTCATTGGCCATGCGCCCGAAATCGCCGGGGAATGCGCCGGCATCCATGCGGAAGCTGATCTGGCCTTCTTCATGGCGCTTGGCCATGCCCAGCTGTGCGGAAATCAGGTTGCGCAGCTGGCCCTGCATGCCGTCCATGGCGTGCAACAGGCGGCCGGTTTCGTCGTTGGAGTGCGTGCTGACGTCGTTGTCCAACTTGCCTTGGGCAATGGCTTCGGCGGCGCGGGTGGCGCGCGTCAGCGGAACCACCAGGCTGCGGGTGATCAGCCATGCGAGCACGCTGCTGATGAGCACCACCGCCAGGCCGCCACCGATCAACATGGCACGGCCGCGGGCCATCGCCGTGGTAGCCAGCGCATTGGCTTCCTGGGCGCGCTGGCGCTGCAGCGCCGAATATTCCAGCAGTTTGTCCTGCCATGCCTGCGTGGCCGGTGCGGCACGCTGCAACAGCAAGGGCAGGGCTTGGTCCGACTTGCCGGCAAGACCCAGGTCGATCACCCGTTGGTTGAGCGCGCGGGCCGCCTTGTTGTTCGCGTCGATGCTTTCACGCAGCGCCTGGGCCGCAGGCGTTGCCGAGAAGGTGTAGAGCTTGTCGCGTGCTTCCTTGTAGATGCTGCGCTGCTCTTCGATGATCGCGGCGAAGCGGCGATTTTCCGCATCGCTGGTCGGCAGCACGATATTGCGCAACTGCACGGCAATTACCGACACCGCGTTGTTCATTTCCTGCAGCCGCTGGACGATCACCATGTTGCGGTTGGTGAGCGTATCCAGGGTCTGGCGGGCCTGCGCCAGTGTGTACAGGCCAGCGACGACCAGCGCGCAGGACAGCAGGATCAGCGTGCCGAAGGCAAAGCCCAGGCGCTTGCCGACGTTGTAGCGTTGAAGAAGAGCAGTCATGTTGGGATCTCGAGAGCGATGGGCAGGAAAGGGGCAGTGCGCTAGGCGGCGAGGCGTACGGAGTGCGCGGATGGCGCCGAAGCGGGCGCGCGTCGAGCCGATCCATCGAGCGTTGCGACATCCAAGGTCGCAACGCCAGCGATTGCAGGGCAGGTACGCGTGCTTGAGGTTGGTAACGGCGCGCTGGCAGTGCTGCTGAACTCGCTAGGCCCCACGCGTATGGTTCGGCGTCACCGAGGTGAGCCTGGTGTGCACAACCGCCTGGAAAGGCCTGTCAGCAGGGGCATCCCGATGGCTCGGGAAGATCGCGTCTTCACTTCCTGCTCACGGTCCTGACAGCCGCTCAGGCACTTGGATACAGGACGGATGGCTTGGCGTGTAGTTGCATGTGCGCCATCGCGCAGGGCCGATCGATGCCGGCGCATTCGCAGGAGAGCTGCTGGTGGCACTGGGCCAAACGCGTGCGCGTTGGTGATGTGCAAACGCTACGCCGTTGCCTGACAGATGCAGGCAGCGGGGACTGATCAGGTGGGACGCGGGCGTGCGCGCAGCGTCCCAGGCAGACCTGCCGCCAGGCGTTGCCTCAGGCGGCGTGGCCCAGGCGGCTGCGCGCAGGCTCGGCCTGCAACTGGAACACCGAAACGGCATCGCGCAATTGCTGCGCCTGCTCTTCCATCGAACGGGCGGCGGCGGTGGCTTCTTCCACCAGCGCGGCGTTCTGCTGGGTGGCCTGATCCATCTGCGCGACGGTCTGGCCAACCTGTTCGATGCCTTGCGACTGCTGCTGCGAGGCCTCGCTGATCTCATGCATGATGGTGGTGACGTTCTGCACCGAATCGACGATGTCCTGCATGGTGCGACCGGCCTGGCCCACCAACTGGCTGCCGTGTTCGACCCGGCTGACCGAATCCTCGATCAGTTGCTTGATCTCCTTTGCCGCACCGGCCGAGCGTTGCGCCAGCGTGCGCACTTCACTGGCCACCACGGCAAAACCACGCCCTTGTTCGCCGGCACGTGCCGCTTCCACCGCCGCGTTCAAGGCGAGGATATTGGTCTGGAAGGCGATGCCGTCGATGACGCTGATGATGTCGGCGATCTTCTTGGACGCAGCCTGGATGCCGGCCATGGTGCCCACGACCTCACCCACCACCGCACCGCCTTGCGAGGCGACCGTGGCCGCACCAACCACCAACTGGTTTGCGCGGCGCGCATGCTCGGCGTTGTTGCGCACGGTGGAGGTGAGTTCTTCCATCGAGGCAGCGGTTTCTTCCAGATTGGCCGCTTGCTGTTCGGTGCGTTGCGACAAATCCTGATTGCCGGTGGCAATTTCGCCGGCGGCGTCGTTGATGGCATTGGTGGACTGCTGGATGCGCCCGACGATATTGGCCAGCTGGGTCACGGTGGTATTTGCATCGTCGCGCATGCGCGCGAACACGCCGTGGAAGTCGCCGTGCATGCGGGCGGTGAGGTCGCCTGCCGCGATCGCCTGCAATACCGTCGAGAGCGCCTGCAGATTCGCATCGGAGGTGGCCATCAATTGATTGAGGCTGTCCACCATCGCGCGGAAATCGTACTGGAAGCGCTGTGCATCGCCGCGCACGCTGAAATCGCCATTGGCTGCGGCCTGCGCGAGCAGCCTGATCTCGCTGTTCATCGCCGACAGGTTGGCCTTGACCGTATCCATGGTGTCGGTGAGCACGGCTTTTTCGCCGGGCAGACGGTCCATGTCCTGGCTCAGGTCGCCGATCGCGTAGCGCGACATGATCTGCGCAAGTTGCATCTTGACCGCGATGTGCGAGCCCACCAGCGCATTGGTGGCGCGCACCATGGTGGCGTAGGCACCGGGAAAACTGTCTGCCTGCATGCGGTAGCTGATCTGGCCGGCATCGTGGCGCTGCGCCATTTCGCTTTGCGCGCTGAGGACGCGCTGCAGCTGCCCTTGCATCTGGCGCATGGTGTCGAGCAATTGACCGGTTTCGTCGCGGCCGGCGGCACCGACCTGATCGTCCAGCTGGCCCTGCGCGATATTGGCGGCCACCGTCGCGGCGCGGCGCACATTGTGGGTCAGGCGCGACAAGGTGTACCAGCCCAGCGCGGCGATCAGCAGCGCCAGGACCGACAGGCCGGCGATCGCTTGCCACATCGCGTTGCGTGCGTCGACCAGGTGGCGCTCGGATTGCCGCTGCAGCGCCTGCAGGGAGACGTTGCTGAGTTCCCGCATGCTCTGGCCAAGCGCATCGAGTGCGGCATTCCATTGGGCGTCCGCCTTGGCATCGCTGCCGTCCAAGGCGGTACCCAGTGCGGCCAGTGCGGCGCGTGACTGTGTGGCTTCGACCTTGGCGGCATCGGCCAGCGCAGCGTCGGGCTGTTCCAACAGGCCCATCGCCTTGTCCAGCTCATGGCGGAAACGCACATGGTTTCGGGCAAGCTGATCGAGCTGCTCGCGCAGCTGTCGCCCGCCTGCGAGGGATCGCTGGCGGCGTCCAGACGGGTCAGCGATTCGGTGGTCTCGGGGCTGTAGATCAGCGTGGACACCACCAGGTGATAGCTTTCGATGTATGGGGTGTAGACCAGCTGGCTGTCGTCGCGCAATGCATCGAGCGCGGCAAAGGCCTGTTCGCTCACGGCGGCGTAGCCCTGCGCCGCGGCACCTGCAACGTGGCGCTGCTGCAGGGCCAGCAATTGCTTCTGGCTGCGTTCGAAGCCGGGAAGATTGGCCGTGGTGGCGAGCAGTTGGGTGAGATCGCGCTCGGCGCGCTGCGCGGCGTCTTTGGCGGCGCTGCCGCTATCGACGTGGGCTGCGTGCAGGTCGGTGATCAGGCCCAGCATTTGGCCAAGCGGCGCATAGCTGCGCAATTCGTTGCTGCTGATGGCGACGCTTTCGTTGAGCTTGCCGCGATAGAGCAGCACCGGAATGACCAGCCCCACCAACGCAAGCACGCCGATGATGCCGAGTTTCCTGGCGATGGCCAGGTCATCCCAACGGCTGGTCCAGCGGCGTGGCGAAGCTGGAACGGTCTGCGACGACAGCGTGGGTGAGGTGGTCATTGATGCGTCTCATGGATGTAAGCAGGCTATCGGCTAACGACGTGTACGCCTTTAGCGGGTCGGCAGCGCTGCCGACCAGTCCGGTTCAGTCAGGGCTGGCGACCTGTTCAGAACTCTTGCAGCTACTGTCGTTGCCGGGCGCAGCGACCACGGCGCGCAGCTTGGCGGCAGGAGCGCGGCCGGCTGCCACCGCCTTGGCCGCAAGCGCCGGCGTTGCTGCCGGGCGTGGTGATGCTGCACGCGATGCGTCGTTGCTGTCGGTCTTGAAGACCGCCACTGCCTCGGTCAATCCGAGCGCCTGTTCTTCCAGTGCACGGGCGGCGGCGGTGGCTTCTTCCACCAGCGCGGCGTTCTGCTGGGTGGTTTCGTCCATCTGGGTGACGGTCTGGTTGACCTGCTCGATGCCGGCCGACTGCTCCTGCGAGGCCGCGGAGATCTCGCCCATGATGTCGGTGACGCGCTGCACGCTGGACACGATCTCGGCCATGGTGGTGCCGGCGCTGTGCACCAGCAGCGAGCCTTCGGCCACCCGTTGCACCGAATCGTCGATCAGGCTCTTGATCTCCTTGGCCGCTGCGGTGGAGCGCTGCGCAAGCGTACGCACTTCGCTGGCCACCACGGCAAAGCCGCGGCCTTGTTCGCCGGCGCGCGCCGCTTCCACCGCGGCGTTGAGTGCCAGGATGTTGGTCTGGAACGAGATGCCATCGATGACGCTGATGATGTCGGCGATTTTCTTGGACGAAGACTCGATCCCGCTCATGGTCTCGACCACCTTGCTGGCAATCTCGCCGCCTTGCGAAGCGACGCGGGCGGCGCCGATGGCGAGCTGGTTGGCCTGGCGTGCGCTTTCGGCGTTCTGCTTGACGGTGGAGGTGAGCTCTTCCATCGAGGCCGCGGTCTCTTCCAGGTTGGCGGCCTGTTGTTCGGTGCGCTGCGACAGATCCTGGTTGCCGGCGGCGATTTCGCCGGTGGCCGCGCCGATGTTGCCGGCCGCGCCCTGGATCCGCAGCACGATGCGCGTGAGCTGTTCGGTGGTGGCGTTGGCGTCGTCGCGCATCTTGGCGAACACACCGTGGAAGTTGCCGTGCATGCGGGCGGTGAGATCGCCGGCGGCGATGGACTGCAACAGCGCCGACAAGGTGCCCAGGCTGGTGTCGCTGACCTCCATCATCGCGTTCAGGTCCTGCACCATGCGCAGGAAATCGTGCTCGAACCGCTGCGCATCGCCGCGTGCGCTGAAGTCGCCGGCAGCCGCCGCGCTGGCCAGGCGCTTGATCTCGGTATTGATCGCCAGCAGGCTGGCTTTGGCCGCATCCATCGATTCGTGCAGCACCGCGCGGCTGCCCGGCAGGCGCCGTGCATCGCGGCGCAGATCGCCGCGGGCGTATTCGTTGAGCACTTCGATGGCATCGACGATGGCGTCCAGGTGCTCGAACATCATGGTGTTGATGCCCTTGCTCAAGTCGCCGTACACGCCGGGGAAGTCCTGCGGCATGCGGTGGCCGATGTCCTTGTCGGCGTGCAGCTCGATCATCCGCGTGGTTTCGCTGGAGAAACGTTGCAACTGCGTCTGCATCTTGGCCATGGCGCTGAGCAGCCGGCCGGGCTCGTCGGTGGCGGTGGTGTGCACATCGCTGTCCAGGCGGCCCTCGGCGATGGCCTCGGCGGCACGGGTGGCGCGGTTCAAGGGCTGGGTCAGGCTGCGGGTGATCAGCCAGGCCAGCAGGCCGCTGATCACGATGACCGCAATGCCGCCGGCGATCAGCAACGCCCGGCCATAGTCCATGGCGGTATTGGCATCGTCATAAGCGGCGGCGCCACGGCTGCGCTGGCGCGCAGCGTACGCATCGAGTGCGGCCTGCCATTGTTGGTTCGCCGGTACCGCCTGCTGCATCAACACCTTGAGTGCCTCATCGGGCTTGTAGTTCAAGCCCAGGTCCATGACCTGCTGATTGGCGATACGCGCTTTTTCGCGCGCAATATCAATCTGTCGACGCATCTCCGCGCCGGCAGCGTTGGACGGCGGGCGGGCGTAGAGCTTTTCGCGGTTCTGGTTGTAGTTCTGCCGCTGTTCCTCGATCACCTTGGCAAAACCGAGGTTTTCTTCCTGCGTGGTCGGCAGCACGATGTTGCGCAGATTGATCGCAATAGCTGCACTGGCGCTGCGCATCTCGCCGACATATTCGAGGATCGCCATATTGTGTTTGACGATCGACTCCATACGCCCGCGCGCTTGCGCCAGGGTCATCAGGCCAGCGGCCACCAGGCCGCAGGAGAGCAGGATCAGAAAGCCAAATGCGGCCGAAAGGCGGGTGCCGACGTTATAGCGTTGGAGAAAGCCGATCATGAAACATACCTGCTGGGAAGGAGGAGAAGGAGGCGGTTCGAGGCAACGGCGGCGGCCTCACGATCACGGTCGGCATCCGCTGCAAGCTAGGACGGCTGCATGACGCCCGGCGCTGGCACTGGTAGCCCGCGTCGGCTCCGTCCCGATTGCAGGGCAGGTAGCGGCGACCCGGTCGTATACTTGAGCTCGCTATTTAGCGTTTGTTATAGCTGGCATCATTCACGGAAGCGGGCAGCGACGTTTGCCGATGCAAGGCCATGCCGGGTGAGGTGCCGCGGCGATGAACGCGCGTGCGCAGGGAAGGGCGCCCGACGTGCATGCCGGTCGTGGCGCCAGTGCCGGCACGCGGCTGGCGTTCCGGTTGGTCTCGGAAAGCGACTGATCAGAAAGTGCGCGCGCTAGCCGACGCCTGCCGGCGGCATCGGCTGCAGGCGAGTGTCGCCTTGGCGGTTCGACGTGATCCAGGCGCAGCAGTCTGGCCCATCGCCAGCGGGGCCCGTCAATGCAATGAGGGCCCGATCTAGCACATGCGGTTGCATGTGCGCGATCGGGCCCTGCGTGTTCCAACGACGGATGTGTGGAGCGGTTGCCTGGCGCAGATGGCGTCGGTGAGCATTCTCACCGACGCCAGTGCGTGTTGGTCAGAACTCCTGCCAGCTGGTCTCGACGGTCGTCGATGCAGCGACCGCGCGTGGCTTGGCAGCTGCGGTGCCGGCGATCGAGGTCAGCTTGGCGCGCACGGCGGGCGCGGCCTTGGCGACCGATGCCGTGCGGACAGTGCTGGCGGTGCCTTGTTCGGTCTTGAAGACCGCCACGGCCTCGGTCAATCCGACCGCCTGTTCTTCCAGCGAGCGCGCGGCGGCGGTGGCTTCTTCCACCAGCGCGGCGTTCTGTTGGGTGGTTTCGTCCATCTGGGTGACGGTCTGGTTGACCTGTTCGATGCCGGCCGACTGTTCCTGCGAGGCCGCGGAGATCTCGCCCATGATGTCGGTGACGCGCTGCACGCTGGTCACCAGCTCGCTCATGGTCCTGCCTGCGGTATTGACCAGCACCGAACCGGCGGCCACACGTTCGACCGAGTCGGCGATCAGGTCCTTGATCTCCTTGGCGGCGCCGGAAGAGCGCTGGGCCAGCGTGCGCACTTCAGAAGCCACCACGGCGAAGCCGCGGCCTTGCTCGCCGGCACGCGCCGCTTCCACCGCGGCGTTCAAGGCCAGGATATTGGTCTGAAAGGCGATGCCGTCGATGACGGAGATGATGTCGGCGATCTTCTTCGACGAGGCTTCGATGCCGGCCATGGTCTCGACCACTTGGCCTGCGATCTCGCCGCCCTGCGTGGCCACGCTGGCCGCGCCGATGGCGAGCTGGCTGGCCTGGCGTGCGCTTTCGGCGTTCTGCTTGACGGTGGAGGTGAGCTCTTCCATCGAGGCGGCAGTTTCTTCCAGGCTGGCGGCCTGCTGTTCGGTGCGCTGCGACAGATCGCTGTTGCCGGCAGCGATTTCGCTGGCCGCGCCCTTGATCGAGATGGCCGACGCCTTGATGCCGGTGACGATCTCGGCCAGCTGCACGGCGGTGGCATTGGCATCGTCGCGCATCTGCGCAAACACGCCGTGGAACTCGCCACTCATGCGCGCGGTGAGGTCGCCGGCGGCGATCGCCTGCAACAAGCCCGAGAGCGACTGCAGGTTGCCGTCGGCGGTGGCCATCAAGGTGTTGAGGCTTTCCACCATCACGCGGAAGTCGTGCTGGAAGTTTTCGGCATCGCCGCGGGCGCTGAAGTCGCCATTGGCGGCGCATTGGGAAAGATGCTTGATGGCGTGATTGACCGAAGACAAGTCGCCCTTGACCTTGGCCATGGTGTCGCTGAGCACGGCCTTGTCGCCGGGCAGGGCTTCCATGTCTTCGCGCAGGTCGCCGACCGCGTATTGGCCCATGATCTGCGCCAGCCGCATCATCACTGCCACATGCGAGGCAGCCAGGTCGTTGTTGCCGCGCACGATGGTGGCGTAGTCGCCAGGAAACGCTGCTTCGTCCAGGCGGAAGTTCAGCTCGCCCTGATCGTGCCGGCGTTTCATTTCCTGCTGGCCGTGCAAGACCTTCTGCAACTGCTGCTGCATCTTGCTCATGCTGGAGAGCAGGCGACCGGTTTCATCGGTGCCGCTGCTGTCCACGCTGACCGACAGATTGCCAGCGGCGATGGAATCGGCCACGTGCGAGGCGGTGCCCAGGCGATTGACCAGGCGACGACGGATCAACCCGCCGCTGACCAGCGCCGCCAGCACGGCGATGCCGCTGCCGATGATCATCGACCAACGGCTGCTGGCCTTTGCGGCCTTCAATGTCGCGCTGCGCTTGACCAGCAATTGGTTTTCCTGCGCTTCGAAGTCGACCAGCTGCTGACGGATCTGGCCCATCGCCGCCCGTTCATGGCCGGCCTTGAACTGCGTCAGCAAGGCGGACAGATCGGTATCGCTACTCTTGCCACGCAGCGCGATCAGGTTGTCCTCAAAGCCCATGAACTGCTCATACGCCGCATGCAGGCGCTGCAGGCGTTCCTGCTGCACCGGGTTGTCGGCGGTCAACGTCTTGGCGTTGGCGAATTCCTGTTCGAACTGCACCTTGCCGTTGTTGTACGGCGTGAGATGCTGGTCCTGCCCGGATAGCAAGAAGCCGCGCGCGCCAGTTTCGATGTTGACCGTGGCAATGGACATGGCGCGGCCGGTGCCGATGACCTGATAGGTGTGGTCATTCATGGCCACCGCGTCCGACAGCTGGGACTGCCCACGTAGCCCCACCGTTGCGACGATCAAGAGCACAAGAACAACTGTGCCGAAGCCCAGTGCCAGTTGTGTCGAAAGACTTAGCTGTTTCATCGAATGTGCCTTGAGCTGGTAACAATCTGAGTTGTGTGAGCCATCCGTTCGGCCCCCCGTCATCGGCCGTTGGTGGCGCGGTGTAGTGAGGCGTTTTTCGCGCTCGCATGCGTGCCTCATTGCTGAGATAGCTAGCGGCGCAACCACTCTCAACTGAAGGGTTTCGTCACACATCCATCACGCAAGTTGGATGGCATTTATGTTCGAAAAAACCGGGCTCTACCGATGCAGGCTGCTGGTGCTCGCGACTTGGGGCTGCTCAAGCGCGCCCAGGGCCGCGCGGGGCGCCAATGCAGGCTTTGCCATGGCAATGACAGCGTTCGCGCGCGTGCGCAAGACGTCGCTGCCACGCTGCAGGGTCGGGCGTGATGCCCGCCGATGCGCCTCGTGCCAGAAGCGCCGCCCATAAAAAAAGACACCGCGCTCGCTAGCGAACGCGGTGTCCAGGTGCAGTCTTTGGGCCGACATTAGAACTCGGCCCAATTGGATGCCTCGGATGCGACCGACGCAACGGTGGGGCGTGCTGTCGGGCGTGCGAGGTGCGGCTTGATCGTCGGCTTGTTGACCGCAGCCGGACGCTTGGCGGCAATCTGGCGCACCGCCGGCGTGGTGCGGGTCACCGCTTCGGCGTCGGCCGATAGCCGGAACAGCGCCACCGCTTCGGTCAGTTGCTGGGCCTGTTCTTCCATTGCGCGTGCCGCGGCGGTGGCTTCTTCCACCAGGGCGGCGTTCTGCTGGGTGGTTTCGTCCATGCTGGTCACGGTCTGGTTGACCTGCTCGATCCCGGCCGACTGCTCCTGCGAGGCGGCAGAAATCTCGCTCATGATGTCGGTGACGCGCTGCACGCTGGCCACGATCTCGCCCATGGTGGTGCCGGCGCTGTGCACCAGTACCGAGCCTTCGGCCACCCGCTGCACCGAGTCGTCGATCAGGTCCTTGATCTCCTTGGCCGCGCCCGAAGAGCGCTGTGCCAGCGTGCGCACTTCCGAGGCGACCACCGCAAAGCCGCGGCCCTGTTCACCGGCGCGTGCCGCTTCCACAGCCGCGTTCAAGGCCAGGATGTTGGTCTGGAAGGCGATGCCGTCGATGACGCTGATGATTTCGGCGATCTTCTTGGACGAGGCTTCGATGCCGCTCATGGTGCCGACCACCTTGCTGACGATCTCGCCGCCCTGCGAGGCCACGCTGGCCGCGCCGATGGCGAGCTGGTTGGCCTGGCGCGCGCTTTCTGCGTTCTGCTTGACGGTGGAGGTGAGCTCTTCCATCGAGGCAGCGGTTTCTTCCAGGTTGGCGGCCTGCTGTTCGGTGCGCTGCGACAGGTCCTGATTGCCGGCGGCGATTTCGCTTGCCGCACCCCTGATCGACGTGGCAGAGGCCTTGATGCCGCTGACGATCTCGGCCAGCTGGGTGGCGGTGGCATTGGCATCGTCGCGCATCTGCGCAAACACGCCGTGGAACTCGCCACTCATGCGTGCGGTGAGGTCGCCGGCAGCGATCGACTGCAACAAGCCAGAGAGCGATTGCAGATTGCCGTCGGCGGTGGCCATCAAGGTGTTGAGGCTTTCCACCATCACGCGGAAGTCGTACTGGAAACGCTCGGCATCGCCGCGGGCACTGAAGTCGCCATTGGCCGCCGATGTCGCCAGGTGCTTGATTTCGGTATTCATCGCCGACAGGTTGAATTTGACCTGCGCCATGGTGTCGGTGAGCACGGCCTTTTCGCCGGGCAGCTTGTCCATATCCTCGCTGAGATCGCCAATGGCGTAGCGGCCCATGATCTGCGCAAGCTTCAATTTCACCGCGATATGCGATGCGACCAGATTGTTGGTATCGGTGGCCATGCGGCCGTAGTCGCCTGGGAACGCATCGGCATCGATGCGGTAGCTGATCTGGCCTTCATCATGGCGCCGGGCCATGTCGGTCTGGGCGCTGAGCAGATTGCGCAACTGTTGTTGCATCTTGCTCATCGCCTTGAGCAGGCGCCCGGCCTCGTCGTTGAACTGGGTGTCGACGTCGTTATCCAGCTGGCCGCCGGCGATGGATTCGGCAGCGCGGGTCGCACGGCTCAACGGCTGGGTCAGGCTGCGGGTGATCAGCAGGCCCAGGGCGCCGCTCAGCAGCACGACCAGCAGCGAGCCGCCGATCAGCAACTTGCGCGACTCGTCCATGGACTGCAGCGCAGCAGCAGAGGCGTCGCCGGCCAGCTTGTTCTGCAACGCGATGTTTTCTGCGATCTTGTCCTGCCACTGCTGCATCGCCGGTGCAGCCTTGGTCAGCAGCAAGGGCAGGGCGTCGTCGCTGTGGCCAGTCATCACCAGCTCGATGACCTTGTCGTTCAAGCCCTTGACGATTTCTCGGCGGCGATCGATTTCTGCACGAATTTCCCTGCCTTCTTCCGAGGGCGGGGTCGCGTACAGGGCCTCGCGTGCCTTGACGTAGTCTGCACGGGCATTCTTGATGTTTTCGATAAACTTGAGATTGTCCTCGTTGGAGGTCGGCAACACGACATTGCGAATCTGCGTGGCAATGACGGAGTTGGCATTCATCATGGTGTTGGACAGGCGGATTTTCACCATGTTCTGATTAACCAGGTGATCCACCAGCGCACGCGACGCGCTCAGGCCACGATAGCCGATAAACGCAATCAGCCCCGACAGCACGATCAGAACGGCGAAGGCGGCGGCCAGTCGTGGGCCGACGTTATAAAGTTGGAGAAGCTTAGTCATGGCTGGTTCCTTGAAAGCGTTGAGCAGCGGGAAGAGCGATACGCTGACGGCAGCGATACTCGCCTGACCTGTCGCTATGTGCTGTAACGGCGCCCACGTATATTCTCTGAATACCTCGATATCGAAAAAAATATAACTCAATTTAGGCTTGTGAAATAATCCGATGGTTTATTGAATCGAGGTCATCAAGATATTCAATGGATAATGCGGGCTCTACTGATCATTCGTTTTATACATTTATTAAATGTATCCGGATAACCCATTTTGTCGTGCCGATGGGTTTATTTGATCTGGCGACGCAATAAAAAAGCCGCGCTCCAGAGAGCGCGGCTTGCATGGCGGCGACTATTTCAACCGTGGGGATGTTCAACGCAACGGCCGGCATGCTGCGAACAGCTGCCATCCATGGGGGGGGCGGTGGACCCACAGTGCAGGTGGGTCACATGCCAGACCCCGGCGGTCGCGCCCACCTGGCGGCGAGCGCAGCCGTCTCGCCGCTTAGAACTCGGACCAGTCGGATTCGTTGGACGGTGCCACTGCCGCCGCGGCACGGCCCGCCGGGCGCGCAGCATGCGGCTTGCTGGCCGGCATGCTGGCAGCAGCCGGGCGCTTGGCAGCGATGTGGCGCACCACCGGCGTGGCACGGGTTACCGCTTCCAGCTCGGCCGAGAGGCGGAACTGCGCCACCGCTTCGGTGAGCTGCTGCGCCTGCTCTTCCATCGAGCGTGCAGCGGCGGTGGCTTCTTCCACCAACGCGGCGTTCTGCTGGGTGGCCTCGTCCATGTGGGTGACGGTCTGGTTGACCTGCTCGATGCCGGCCGACTGCTCCTGCGAGGCGGCAGAAATCTCGCTCATGATGTCGGTGACGCGCTGCACCGAGGAAACGATCTCGGCCATGGTGCTGCCGGCCTGATTCACCAGTGCCGAGCCTTCGGCCACCTTGCTGACCGAGTCGTCGATCAGCCCCTTGATCTCCTTCGCTGCACCTGCCGAACGCTGCGCCAGCGTGCGCACTTCCGAGGCCACCACGGCAAAGCCACGGCCCTGCTCGCCGGCGCGTGCCGCTTCCACCGCGGCATTCAAGGCCAGGATGTTGGTCTGGAACGCGATGCCGTCGATGACGCTGATGATTTCGGCGATCTTCTTGGACGAGGTTTCGATGCCGGACATGGTGGTGACCACCTGGCCGACCACGTTGCCGCCGTGCGATGCCACGCCTGCCGCGCCGATGGCGAGCTGGTTGGCCTGACGCGCGTGCTCGGCGTTCTGCTTGACCGTGGAGGTGAGCTCTTCCATCGAAGCGGCCGTTTCTTCCAGGTTGGCCGCCTGCTGCTCGGTGCGTTGCGACAGGTCGTTGTTGCCGGCGGCAATCTCGCCGGCGGCCGTGTTGATGGCCAGGGTGGAGTGCTTGATGCGGCCCACGATGTCGGTCAGGCGCTGGGTGGTCGCATTGGCGTCGTCGCGCAGACGTGCGAATACCCCGTGGAATTGCCCGTCCATGCGCGCGGTCAGGTCGCCATCGGCCACGGCGCCGAGCAGCTGCGACAGCTTGCCCAGGTTGCGGTCGCTGACTTCCATCATCGAGTTCAGATCCGACACCATCACGGCGAAGTCGTACTTGAAGCGCTGTGCATCGCCACGCGCACTGAAGTCACCGGAGGCGGCGGCCTGCGCCAGGTGCTTGATCTCGGTGTTGATCGACAACAGGCTGGCCTTGGCTGCATCCATTGCTTCATGCAGCACCGCGCGGCTGGCCGGCAGGCGACGCGCATCTTCGCTCAGGTCGCCCTGGGCATATTGATTGAGGATGCGCAATGCATCGATGATGGCATCGAGATGCTCGAAGATCATCGTGTTGATGCCGGTGGCGAGGTTGCCGTAGACGCCGGGGAAATCTTCCGGCATGCGGTGGGTGATGTCTTCGGCAGCATGCAGGTGCGACATGCGCGCGGTTTCGTCGGAGAAACGGCGCAGCATCTGGGTCATGCCACCGGTGGCCTCGAGCATCTGGCCGATCTCGTCCTTGCTGGTCTTGCCGACCTGCACGCCCAGATCGCCGCGCGAAACCGCCTGGATGGCGCCCAGTGCCTTGGCGATCGGGCTGGTGATGCTGCGCGCGATCAACCAGCCGAAGCTCACCGACAAGGCGGCCATCAGCAAGGTGCCGATCAGCAGCACTGCGCTGGTCAGCTTGAACGAGCTGGCGCTGGCAGCAACCATGTCGCCCAGCGCCTTGGACTGCTGTGCATACAGCTTGTCCACCGAGGCGAACAGTTCCTTGCGGATCTCGCCCGATTGCTTGCGCGAAAACTCCATCGCAGCGGCGCGGTCGGGCTCTGCATAGAGCGTGCGCAGTTGCTGGTTGGCCGCGAAATAGCGTGCGCTGGCATCGGTCAGCTTGGCGTACTCGGCCTTCAACGGCGAGGCCGCACCGATCTTGGCGTCAAGCTGCTTCTGGGTATCGGCGTACTTGGCCTGGATTTCATCCATGCGTTTGAAGAAATACGCGTAGCGCTCCGGGTCTTCCAGATTGAGGAACTGGCCCACTTCGTAGACGCGGAATTCGCCGGCAAAACCGCGCAACTCGGACAGGCGGCTCAACACCGGCACCACGTCCTGGTTGATCAAGGTGGTTTCGCTCTGCATCTGCTTCATGCGCGAAAAACCCAAACCGCCCAGTAATGCGGTGAGTACGGCACTCAGACAGAAGGCAAACATCAGTTTGCGGCGGATCGGCCAGTCGTTGAACTTATTCATCAGTTGCTCCGGAGCATTGCCTAACGGCGTTATCCAGCACGCTAACGGCTGAAACGCCACATTCTTTAATTGTGAAGTATTAACGGGTACGCAAACGCCTGCCGGTTCCGGCCAACGCTGCAATACAGCGGTCGCGGCGATGGGGCCGGGTCGCAGGGCCGCTAGACAGCGCGATGCGTCACTGCGCCACATCCAGGCCGCAGGTGCACACCGGTCTTGCTCAGAAGTCCTGCCACTGGCGGTCGTTTCCGGCGGTGGCTGCGGGCGCGTTCACTACCGGCTTGCGTGCGCTCGGCACCCGGGTGCTGCTCGTGTTTGACCGGGAAACTGCGGCGACGGTGGGCTTCGTGGCCGCAGGCGTTACAGCCTGCGACGGCGCATCGGCCAGGGTAAAGCGCGACACTGCGTGCGCCAGCTGGCTGGCCTGGTCTTCCATGGTGCGCGCAGCGGCAGTGGCTTCCTCCACCAACGCGGCGTTCTGCTGGGTCGCTTCATCCATCTGGGTGATGGTGAGGTTGACCTGCTCGATGCCCGACGACTGTTCCTGCGACGCGGCAGCGATCTCGCCCATGATGTCGGTGACGCGCTGCACGCTGGCGACGATGTCGGCCATGGTGGTGCCGGCCTGATGCACCAGCTGCGAGCCCTCGGTGACCTTGCTCACCGAATCGTCGATCAAATGTTTGATCTCTTTTGCGGCACCGGCCGACCGCTGCGCCAGCGTGCGCACCTCGGAGGCGACAACGGCAAAACCCCGGCCCTGTTCGCCGGCACGCGCCGCTTCCACGGCGGCGTTGAGCGCCAGGATGTTGGTCTGGAACGCGATGCCGTCGATGACGCTGATGATCTCGGCGATCTTTTTCGATGAGACTTCGATGCCGGACATGGTGGTGACCACCTGCGCCACCACCGCGCCGCCCTGCGAAGCCACGCCAGCCGCTCCGATCGCCAGCTGGTTGGCCTGACGTGCGCTCTCGGCATTCTGTTTGACAGTGGAGGTGAGTTCCTCCATCGAGGCGGCAGTCTCTTCCAGATTGGCCGCTTGTTGTTCGGTGCGCTGCGACAGGTCGTTGTTGCCGGCGGCAATCTCGCTGGAGGCGGTATGAATGCTGCCGGCGGCCTGCTGGATACGCCCGATCACCAGCGCCAGTTGCTCGGCGGTGGTATTGGCGTCGTCGCGCATCGTGGCGAAGACGCCATGGAATTGTCCCTGCATGCGCGCACTCAAGTCGCCGTCGGCCAGCGCGCTGAGCAGGCGCGACACTTCGGCGATGCTGACTGCGTTGGCATCGAGCAAGGCGTTGAGCTGTTGCGCCAGTTGCAGGAAAAAGCCTTGTTTTCCTGCACTGTCGATGCGCTTGGAAAGATCGCCGTCAGCGGCGCTACGCACCACGTCGGCAACGTCGATTTCCACGCGCGCCTCGGCCGTGCGGTCGCGCCACTCGCAGACAAAGCCCAGATGCGCGCCGGCGTCGTCGCGAATTGCCGAAACGTTCTGTGCGATGCAGGTGGTGCGGTACTGCACCTCGCGTTGGGCAGCGCCCTGGCGGTCCAGACGCTGATAGATCTCTGCGTCCTGTGCGTTGCCCACTTCCAGCAGCGAGACCGGCTGGCCGACCAGGTTGGCCGTGCGATGGAACGCAGGTGCACAGGCCTGGATATCGTCCGCGTAGGTGTGCAGCAGGTTTTGCAGCGCACTATTGGTGTAGATGATGGTGAGATCCGGGTCGGCGATATACATGCCGGTGGAAGCGTTATCCAGTGCGGTACGGATGCGCAGGTTCTCGGCCGCGATGCTGCGCTCGCGCTCCAGGCGCTCGCGCAGGTCGCGCTGCATGCGCGCCAAGGCGGCCATCAGGCTGCGCGAGTGCTTTGCGGCGACCGGGATCGGTTGATCCAGGCGGCCTTCGGCGATGTGCTGCGCGGCCGCCATCGCCAGCTGCGGCTCGCCGCCAAGCAGGCCGAACACCGAGCGCAGAATCCAGCCGGCCGCCAGCGCCAGGCACACTAATGCCAGCACCACGGCGCTACCCTGCTGCCACATCACCCGATGGCTGTATTGCTCGGCCTGGCGGCGGCTGGCCTCGTTCAAGGCCAGGATGCGCTCGCTGATGGCGCCCATGCGGGTTTCAAGCTGGCCGAACTTGTCGTTGAAATCCGCGTAAGCCGCTGTGCTGTCCGCATGCGTCTCGGCAGCTTTCACCACCTGGTCGGCGGCTGCGATATAGGCCTGCAGTGCCGGCGTCACCGCGTCCAACTCGCTGCGCAATGCAGGGGCCAGCGGCAGTTTGCGGTTGGCTGCCAGCGACTCGCGAAATTCGCCCGCATGTTCGCCCAATGCGGTGCGTGCGACTGCAACTGCGTTATCGTCTTTCGTGGAGGCAGCAAGCAACGCCGCGGTGACATCGCCGCGCAGGGCGTCGTGCATCATGTCCGCCTGCATGTGGTTGCGCAGCGCGTCGGAAGAGATGACCTGTGCGGCAATCGCATCGAGCAGGCCGCGCTGGCCGTTATAGCCCACGCCACCCAGGGCGAGCAGCGCCAATGCGGCCACCAGCACCAGGACGCCCAGCATGTGCATGATCTTCATGGTGCAACCCGTGTCAGAAGCGGAAAGACAGGCCCACGCCGAGCGCGTGATCCGGTGAGCGGTCGTTGAGTCCGCGGCTGTAGACAGCGTCCAGTTGGACGTCGTTGCTCAGCAGCCAGGCCGAGCCGATATCGAGCAGGGCGACGGTGCCGCCATCGTCGCTCTTGGCGATCTGCGGCAACGCCACTTCGACGAACGAGCGCACGCGGTCGTTCCAGGCCTTGCCGAGAACGGCGCCGAAAATGCCGGCGGTATATCGGTTGCCCTGGCCATCGTCGTCCCAGATCACCCCGGGCATCATGCCCGCGGAAATGCTGTCGCTGAGCTCCCATTCGGCCACCAGCCGGAACGAGGGGCGCGCACCATGGCCGCGTAACGCCTGCGCGCCGCTGGGCAGATCCACGTGCAGCAACCAGGCCAGCGAGGTCTTGTCATCGTCGGAACTGGCCAGGTGGTGTTTGATGCCGAGCGAGACATCGGACATGCCGCTTACCTGCGCATCGCCGGGCAGGTCGATGCGCTGCCAGCCATCGGTTTCCAGCCGCAGTTCCCAGGTCTGGCCCAGGCCGTAGCGCAGCAGCGTGGGCGTGGAATATGCATCCACCGCGTCGTCGCGTTCCCACGCGACGCTGGTTTCCACCTGCACGCGGCGGTCGCCGACGGTGAGGCTGGATTCCACGAAATCCGTGCGGTCGGTCGCGATCGGGTCTTCAGCGCGGGCCTGACCCATCACACCCAACAACACAAAACAGCTGGCGATAACAGACGGCTTCATGGCATCCCTTGCGTGGCAACCTGCGGGAACGAATATCCGGATGCATGCGCTGGCTGTGTTGGCTGCAACAGCCTGCATGCATTGCTGGACCGGCTGCTGCGGTGGGGCGCAGGCAATCGATGTCATCCACACTAACGGCAACGCTGCATGATTCTTGATGCGCGTCGGACGGGCGGAAGGGCAGGGCATGCGCAGCGCGCCGATGACGCGCCATGCCGGATGCAGCTGTCGTGGAATGCAGGTAACGCTGCGAATGTAAGGTGACGCTTGTGTGCGCTTGCAATCCACTGCGCACGGGGCGGTTAGAAATCCTGCCACTGGCTGTCGTGACCGGCAGTGCCGGACGACTTGCCCACGGACTGACGCAGCGGTGTCGCTACGCGCTTGCCGCGGGCAGGTGACGGCTTGGTGGTGCCCACCGCGCGCACCGCTGGTTTGCCAGTGGACGCAGCCAACACCGGTTTGACCGCATGGTTGAGCTTGAAGACCGCCACCGCCTCGGTCAGCTGGCCAGCCTGTTCTTCCATCGCACGCGCTGCGGCAGTGGCTTCTTCCACCAGCGCGGCATTTTGCTGCGTGGCTTCATCCATCTGCGTCACGGTGAGGTTGACCTGCTCGATGCCGGTCGATTGCTCCTGCGAAGCGGCGGAGATTTCGCCCATGATGTCGGTGACGCGCTGCACGCTGGCCACGATCTCGCTCATGGTGGTGCCGGCCTGATGCACCAGCGACGAGCCTTGTTCCACCTTGCTCACCGAATCGTCGATCAGGTGCTTGATCTCCTTTGCAGCACCAGCCGAACGCTGCGCCAGCGTGCGCACTTCCGAAGCGACCACGGCAAATCCGCGGCCTTGCTCGCCGGCACGCGCCGCTTCGACGGCGGCATTCAAGGCCAGGATGTTGGTCTGGAACGCGATCCCGTCGATGACGCTGATGATCTCTGCGATCTTCTTGGACGAGGTCTCGATGCCGGACATCGTGGTGACGACCTGCGCCACCACCGAGCCGCCGTGCGAGGCCACGTCGGCTGCGCCGATGGCCAGCTGGTTGGCCTGACGCGCATGCTCGGCATTCTGTTTGACGGTGGAGGTGAGTTCCTCCATCGAGGCCGCGGTTTCTTCCAGATTGGCGGCCTGTTGTTCGGTGCGTTGGGAAAGATCGTTGTTGCCGGCGGCAATTTCGCTTGCGGCTGCGCTGATGTGCGTGGCCGAAGTCTGAATGCCGGAGACAATGCCGGTGAGCTGCGCCACCGTGGCATTGGCATCGTCGCGCATGCGGGCGAACACGCCCTGGAAGTCGCCGTCCATGCGGGCGGTGAGGTCGCCTTCGGCCAGCGCACTGAGCAGACTGGAAATCCGCTCCAGGCTCAGCGAGGTGGTTTCCAGCAGGCCATTGAGCTGGCGGCCGAATTCCAGATAGAACCCATGCTTGTCTTCCAGCGCCAGGCGCTGGCCGAAATCGCCCATCAAGGCGGACTGCACCAGTTCGGCCACTTCCTGTTGGGTGCTCACTTCGGCGCTGATATTGCGCCACAGCAGCATGCTGCCGCTACGACGGCCATCAGGGGCATACAGCGGGGTCATGGTCAGATCCAGTGTCACCGGCCCGAAGCGGTAGCGCTCGGTGGTGGTGGACTGCAGCTGCCGCAGACGCTGTGTACGCGCGGTGCCTTCGCTGTCGTTGCCGAACACGTAGTCGATCGGCTTGCCGACCACCGCATCGGCACTGAAGCCGGTCTGGCCCTTGGCATGGAAGGCGGGCTCGCCCTGCTTGAACGAGGCGTGCAGCGCTTGGGTGATGAACACCGCGTTGTGCTGTTCGTCGGCCAGCAACACTTCCATTTCCGAGTGTTCCAGTGCGGTGCGGATGCGCAGGTTTTCGTTGGCAACCTGCGCATCGCGCTCGATGCGCTCGCGCAGGTCGCTCTGCATGCGTTGCATGGCGCCCATCAGGCGGCCCACCTCGTCCTGGCGCTGCACGGCGATCTGGTTGTCGAGCTTGCCCGAGGCGATCGCATCGGCCACGTGCGCGGCGGCCTCCAGCGGCCGCACCACCTGGCGACGCAGCAGCGCAAACAGCGCCACGCTGAGCACCAGCGCCGAACCAAGGCCGACCGCAAGGATGGTCCACAACAGGTGATGCGCCTGCTGCATGATCGTGGCATACGGCACCACCACGCCCAGCGCGAAGCGCTCCTGCGCCTTGCCGATCTGTAGCGGAACGTAGGCGCTGACCGCACCGTTTGCATCGGGGCTGAAATCCAGCGCGTCCTTGCCGGCCTTGATCGCCTCCAGCATGGTGCGGTGGCGTGCGTCGGTGACCTGCTTGCCGATGCGCGTGGTGTCGTGCGATGCCAGCACCACGCCGGCGGGCGAGAGCAGTTCGACGTAACCGTCCTGCATCGGGCGCAAGGCGCCAAGGCGCTGCTGCAATGCCGCCAGTGCCACGTCCACGGTCACCGCGCCCAGATACTTGCCGTCCTGCAGGATCGGCGTGGACAGCGTGGTCATCAGCACGGTCTTGCCGCCGATCTTGTAATCGTAGGGTTCGGCCACGGTCTGCCGCAGTAGCGCCCGCGGTTTCAGATTCCAGTCGCCCAGGCCGGGGGTTTCGTAATCGGTGAGCGGCTCGCGGACCAGTGTCTGGTCGCTGCGTCCCCAGTAGGTCATGAAGCGGCCTGTGGCGTCGTGGCCCTTGGCATTGGCGAATGCGCTGTCGTTGCCATCGAAGGCCTGCGGCTCCCACAAGGTGCCCATGCCGACCCACTCGGGGTGATCCAGCAATTGGTCGTGGACCACGGCTGCGGCACTGTCGCGGCTGATGCCGCCATTGGCGCGTTGTACCAGCAAGGTGGTGGCCAGCGATTGACCGGTCGTCAACGCCTGGCCAAGGTCGCTGCCGATCTGCTCGGCCTGGTAGCGCGCGGCATTTTGCATCGTGGCCTGCGCAGAGGCGCTCAATGCACGACTGCTTTGCCAATAGGTGATGGCCGCGGTCAAACCGAAGCACAGCGACGCGATGACCGCCGTACCGAACATCAGGCGGTACGCCAGGCGTCCGCTGAAACGTGAGTGGGTGGAAGGCGAGGTCATGGGCGTCGTTGCGAAAGGGAGAAGTGAAGGGAACGCGGAAAAGGCAACCCCGCCAGGGCGGGGCATGTGCGATCAGTAGGCGGCCAGCGCAACCCGCGCCGGCGCGCGTGCGCCTGCATGGCCAAACGGGTTGGAGGCGGCAGCAACGATCCGGAAGCTGGACACCGCTTCATCCAGCTGCTGCGCCTGCTGCTGCATGGCATTGGCCGCGGCGGTGGCTTCTTCCACCAGGGCCGCGTTCTGCTGGGTGCTCTCGTCCATCTGGGTGACGGTGAGGTTGACCTGTTCGATACCGGCCGACTGTTCCTGCGAGGCGGCAGAAATTTCGCTCATGATGTCGGTGACGCGCTGCACCGAAGAGACGATCTCGGCCATGGTCTTGCCGGCCTGATCCACCAGCAGCGAGCCCTCGGAAACCTTGCCCACCGAGTCGTCGATGAGGTGCTTGATCTCTTTGGCCGCACTGGCAGACCGCTGGGCCAGCGTGCGTACTTCCGAGGCGACCACCGCAAATCCGCGGCCTTGCTCGCCGGCACGTGCGGCTTCCACCGCGGCGTTCAACGCCAGGATATTGGTCTGGAAGGCGATGCCGTCGATGACGCTGATGATCTCGGCGATCTTCTTGGACGAGGTCTGGATGCCGGACATGGTGTCTACCACCTGGCTCACCACCTGGCCGCCTTGCGATGCCACGCTGGCGGCGCCGATCGCCAACTGGTTGGCCTGACGCGCGCTTTCGGCATTCTGCTTGACGGTGGAAGTGAGCTCCTCCATCGAGGCGGCGGTCTCTTCCAGACTGGCGGCCTGCTGTTCGGTGCGCTGCGACAGATCGTTGTTGCCGGCGGCGATTTCGCTGGCCGAGCCGGTGATGGAACTGGCGGCCTGCTGGATGCGCCCGACGATGCCGGCCAGCTGGGTGGCCGTGGCGTTGGCGTCGTCGCGCATGCGCGCGAACACGCCATGGTACTGACCCTCCAGGCGCGCGGTGAGGTCGCCTTCGGCCAGGGACGCCAGCAGCTCGGACAGCTTGCCCAGGTTGCGGTCGCTGACCTCCATCATCGCGTTGAGGTCGTTGATCATGCGCGCCGAGTCGTGCTTGAAACGCGTCGCATCGCCGCGCTGACTGAAGTCGCCGTTGGCCGCGGCCTGGGCCAGGCGTTTGATCTCGGTGTTGATCGCCAGCAGGCTGGCCTTGGCTGCATCCATCGCTTCATGCAGCACCGCACGCGTGCCGGGCAGGCGCGCGGCATTGCGCGACAGGTCGCCTTGCGCATACTCGTTGAGGATGCCGATCGCATCGACGATGGCATCCAGGTGCTCGAAGATCATCGTGTTGATGCCGGTGGCCAGCTCGCCGTAGACGCCCGGGAAATCGGTCGGCATGCGGTGGGTGACATCGTCGCCGGCATGCATGTGCACCATCACCTTGGTCTGCGCGGAGAATCGCTCCAAGGTGTGAACCATCTCGTCGGTCGCCTTGAGCATCTGGCCGATTTCATCGGTGCCGTGTTCGGCGGTACGCACGCTCAGGTCGCCGCGCGCCACACCCTTGATGGCTGCCAGGGCACGCGACACCGGCTCCAGGATGGAGTTGCCGATCATCCAGCCCACCAGCAGATTGATCAGTACCAAGGCGCCCCCGGCGATCGCAACGATGCCGGTGAACACCAGCGCCTGCGATTGGGTGTCGTCCAGGTACACGCCGGTGCCGATCACCCAGCCCCACGGCTTGTAAAGCGCGGCGTACGAGGTTTTCTGCACCGGATCCTTCTGCCCTGGCTTGGCCCAGGTGTAGTCGACATAGCCGCCGCCGGCCTGCGCTGCGGTGACGAACGCCGGAAACACGCGCTTGCCATCCGGGCTGAGCACATCGCTCAACGGCTTGCCGACCAGGTCGGGCCGGGTGGGATGCATCAGCATCGTCGGCGTCTGGTCGGTGACGTAGATGTAATCCACACCGCCACGTGCGCGCATGGTCGACAGGGTATGCAGCGCACTTTTCTTGGCGGTCTCCGCGTCGATCTCGCCCTTCTCGGCGCGCTCGGCGTAGCCATTGACCACTGCAATCGCCATCTCGATCTGGCTCTTGAGCCCATCGCGGCGCGTATCGGTCAGATCGACGTACTGCATGCGTGCGGCGATCACCGCCAAGGCAATGATGCCCAGCGCAACCAGAGCAGTCTGGGCGAAGAACTTGCGCTTGAGCGGCACATTGGCCAGCGTTTTTGCAACCGTGGTCTTCAGCGTCATGGCAGATATCCAGCAAAGGAATGTGACCGGTGTAAGTCGATTAGGGAAGGTCTGAACAACGAGACCTGACAGGGCGGAAGGTGGCGTCGTTCCGAAGAGTGGCTTTTGGAACTTCGGAATTTCGCCATTTCTGGCGCTTTCCGCGGGAATTTCCCGGTTCACAGACGCACGCTCCCCATCGCCGG
>NZ_JAGHWR010000034.1:0-74871 GCF_017746155.1 Xanthomonas sp. D-36-1 | reverse complement strand
CAATCAGTATCTGACGCGTTGAGCATTGCCACTGCACGCGCTTCGCCTCACCTGGCGCGTGCAAGCACTGCCTGCATCGCGACGGTGGGCCTGCGACCACACTGCGGCGGCCAGCACTGGCTGCCAATGTGATGCGCGGCCACAGCGACGTGAGCGCACACCGGCAACCCTGGCGTGTTGCATGCAGGCCTGCGAGACGATCACATCCGGCTTGCGGCATGCAGTGATCTGATCGCTACGTTTACTCGGCCGCATCGTCCGCTGTCGGTGCGGCTACCGAATCCCGCTTGACCAGCAGGTGCGCGACCACATGATCGACCATCCTTGCCGTACGCTCCTTGGCGCGAATCGTCTTCAGCAAGATGTCCAGCGCGGCATCGGCCATGGCGGCGATGGGCTGCTGCACGGTGGTGATTTCCGGCCACACCGCAGTGGCGGCAGAGGTGTCGTCGAACCCGACCACCGACAGATCGCGCGGCACATCCAGACCGCGCCGGTGCGCGACCGAGATTGCCGCGGCGGCCATGTCGTCGTTGCTTGCGAAGATGGCGCTGGGGCGACGTTTGCGCGCCAGCAACTTCTCCGCGGCGACCAGGCCGGATTTGTAGGTGTAATCGCCCGGCTGCACCAGGTGCCGATCCAGACGCAGCCCGGCGTCGGCCAACGCCGCCTGAAAGCCTTCGAAGCGCCGCGTGCTGGCCGACAGATTCGGATGCCCGGCGATGTAGCCGATGCGCGTATGCCCCTGTGCGATCAGGTGTTCGGTGATCTCTTTGGCTGCAGCGAATTCGTCGATGCGCACACATGCGACATCCGGGCTGAAATGGTTGGAGGCGATCGCCACCACCGGCACCTTGGCGCGCACCAACTCCAGCACTGCGGCCCTGGATTCGCACAACGGCGGCGGCAGGATCACACCGGCAACGCCCTTGGCGAGCTTGCGCGCCGCCTTGCGTTCGGCATCGGCGTCCAGATCGTCCCAGCAGTCGATCACCAGCTGGATCGACGTACGCGATGCCACCCGCAACACGCCCAGCAGCAACTCGCGCAAGTAGGCGCCGCTGGGATCGCTGTAGATCAACGCAATCCGCGTGCTCTGCGCGGCCGCCAATGCGCTGGCGGCAAGATTGGGCGTATAGCCGAGCTTGTCGACCGCGCGCATGACCCGTTCGCGGGTGGCATCGCGCACGCTTCCGGTGTTGTTGACCACGCGCGAGACCGTCATCGGCGAGACCTTTGCCAGCGCTGCCACCTCGTCGATGGTGGTCGCGCGGCTGGTGCGGCGGACCGATTTCCTGACCTTCTCCAAGCGTGGCCTCTTCAAATGCGTGCGAAAGCTGCGGGATGCACGGGCGCTGCTGCGGTAACACGGACGCCGAGTGCAGGTATGACGGTGCGAGCCATGGTACCGGGAAGCAGGCAGAGCGGCGATATGCGCCTGCATGCGCCCGTGACGCTCGAGCATGCCGCATGAGCGGGTCTGCAATGAAGCGACATGGCATCGGTGTCGGCGCATTTACGCTGCCGGCATCGATGTGGCTGGCGCTGTTATGCAGTGGCCTGCTGGTCACCGCAAGCGCGCATGCCGAAGATGGCTACGATCTATGGTTGCGCTACCAACCGCTCGCCAATGCCACGCAATTGCGCGGCAGTGCCAGCCAATTGGTCGTCGTTGGCGACTCGCCCACCCTGCACGCAGCACGCGATGAACTGGCGCGCGGCCTGCAGGGATTATTGGGAACCACACCGCCGCGCGTGGACGCAGTGACGCAGGATGGCGCACTCGTGTTGGGCGCAGCCAGCGCGCCACAGATTGCGGCCCTGAAGCTCAATGCCGGCCAGTTGCGCCGCGACGGCTATCTCATTCGTAGCGTCGAAATTGACGGGCATCGCGTCACCGCCATTGTCGGGGGCAGCGATATCGGGGTGTTATACGGCACATTCCACCTGTTGCGTCTGCTGCAGACCGGGCAGTCGCTTGCGGCGGTGGATGTGCGCACATCGCCACGCCTGCAGCTACGCATGCTCAATCATTGGGACAATCTCGATGGTCTGGTGGAACGTGGCTATGCGGGCGCGTCGCTGTGGAACTGGCAGACCCTGCCCGGCTACCTGGATCCGCGTTACACCGACTATGCGCGTGCCAATGCATCGCTGGGCATCAATGGAACCGTGCTCAACAACGTCAATGCCAAGGCCTGGAGTCTGACGCCGCAGTACCTCGACAAGGCGGCAGCCCTGGCAAACGTGTTTCGTCCGTACGGGATTACCGTATTCCTCAGCGCGCGCTTCAGTGCACCGATCGAAATCGGTGGCCTGAAAACCGCCGACCCGCTGGACCCGCAGGTACGGCGCTGGTGGCGCGATACCGCCGACGCCATCTATGCGCGCATTCCGGATTTCGGCGGGTTTCTGGTCAAGGCCAACTCCGAAGGCCAGCCCGGCCCGCAAGACTATGGACGCAGCCACGCCGACGGCGCGAACCTGCTGGCCGATGCACTGGCGCCACATGGCGGGGTGGTGATGTGGCGCGCCTTTGTCTACTCGCATGAGCAGCCGGACGATCGCGCCAAGCAGGCTTACAGCGAGTTCGTGCCGCTGGATGGTGCATTTCGCGACAACGTGATCGTGCAGGTGAAAAACGGGGCCATCGACTTCCAGCCGCGCGAACCATTTCACCCGTTGTTCGGTGCGATGCGCAAGACGCCATTGATGCCGGAGTTTCAGATCACCAAGGAATATCTCGGCTTTTCCACTCACCTTGCGTATCTGGGCCCGCTATTTTCCGAGACCTTGCAAGCCGACACCTATGCGCGCGGCAAGGGCTCGACCGTTGCAAAGACGGTGGATGGCCGCCTGTTCACCGAGAGCAAACGCACACGGCTGACCGGTATTGCCGGCGTGGCCAATATTGGCGCCGATCGCAACTGGAGCGGCTCGATCTTCGATCAGGCCAACTGGTACGCGTACGGGCGGCTGGCGTGGGACCCGCAGCTGTCGCCGCAGGCCATTGCGCAGGAATGGACGCGCATGACCTTTTCCAACGATCCGGCGGTGGTCGAGCCAGTGGTGGGCATGATGCTGCGTTCGCGCGAGGCGGTGGTGGACTACATGACTCCGCTCGGTCTGCATCACCTGATGGGGCGCGGCCACCATTACGGCCCGGCACCGTGGGATGCCGGCAGCGAACGTCCGGACTGGGATCCGGTGTATTACCACCGCGCCGACCGCAACGGGATTGGCTTCGACCGCAGCGCCAGCGGCAGCAATGCCGTTGCGCAATATGCGCCGCCCGTGGCGCGTGTATTCGGCGATGTGCAGCGCGCGCCCGAGCCGTTGCTGCTGTGGTTCCATCATGTGCGGTGGGATCACCGCATGGCCTCCGGCAGGCCGCTGTGGGACGAGCTGGTGTGGCATTACGACCATGGTGTGGCCGAGGTCACTGCGATGCGCACGACCTGGCAAGGCCTGGCCGGCAAGATCGATGCACAGCGCTACCAGCAGGTCGCCGATTTCCTGGCGATCCAGCAGCGTGAAGCGCAGTGGTGGCGCGATGCCAGCATCGCCTATTTCCAGAACGTGTCCGGGCGCCCGCTGCCTGCAGGCGTCAGCCCGCCGGCGCACCCGCTGGCGTATTACCAGGCACTGACATTTCCGTATGCACCGGGGAATCCGAAGTGAGCGCATGTCGCGTCAAGATACTGATCGGCACGTTGTCGGCGTTACTGCTGCCGCAACTTGCGCGCGCAGCGGATGCGCCGCTGCTGCATCCCATTTTTCAAGACCACGCGGTGCTGCAACGCGATGCGCCGATCCGCCTGTGGGGCGATGCGGCGCCGGACACACGTGTGACCGTGCAGCTGGACAGTGCGCAGGTGCAGGCTCGCGCAGACCGGCAAGGCCACTGGGAGGCGCGCTTGCCCGCGCACGCCGCCGGCGGCCCGTACCGCCTGAAGGCCAGCGCTGCCAACGGTGCGGTGCAGCAGATCGATGATGTGCTGATCGGCGATGTCTGGCTGTGTTCGGGGCAATCGAACATGGAATTGCAGGTGCATCGCACGCTGGATTCGCGCAGCGAGATCGCCGATGCCGACCACCCCAGCATCCGCATGTTCAAGGTGCCCGCACAATCCAGTCCGACACCGCAACGCGGCTTCGGCGGCACTGCAACGTGGCAGCGCACCACACCGGAGACGGTCAAAGACTTTTCGGCTGCCTGTTACTACTTCGCACGCGAGTTGCAGAAGAAGGTCGACGTGCCGATGGGATTGATCAATGCGTCGTGGGGTGGTTCGCAACTGCAGGCCTGGATCGGCGACAAGGCCTTGCGTGCCGCCGGCGACGATGGTCCGGCACTGGATGTGCTGGCCCGCTATGCAACCGACCCGGTCGCGGCCGCACCGCGTTGGGCCGCACTATGGGAACGCTGGTGGCGTGCCCATGGCGAAGGCGAACCGTGGCAGCCGGATGCGCCGGGCGACTGGCAGAACGCGCCGTCGGCCTTGGGCGCATGGGACGACTGGGGCGTGCCGCAACTGGTCGGCTTCAATGGCATGGTCTGGTACCGCACCAGCGTCGAACTGACCCCGGCACAGGCCGCACAGGACGCCACGTTGTTGCTGGGGCCGGTAGACGAACTGGACCAGACCTGGGTCAACGGACACGGCGTGGGCAGCAGCTATGGCGCGGACCAGCCGCGTCGCTACGCGTTGCCGCGCGGGCAGCTGCATGCCGGGCGCAACAGCATCGTGCTCAATGTGCTCAACACCTACCGGCGCGGCGGGCTGCTGGGCGATGCGCCATCGCGCGCACTGCAATTTGCCGATGGCAGCACAGTGGCGCTGGACGCGCCCTGGCAATACCGCATCGTGCCGCGGGCAGCGGGCACGCCACCGCGCGCACCGTGGTCGTCGGCGGCCGGGCTGACCACCTTGTACAACGGCATGATCGCACCGCTGGAACACCTGGGCCTGCGCGGCGTGCTGTGGTACCAGGGCGAATCCAATACCGGCGATGCAGCGCGCTACCCGGCCTTGCTCACTGCCTGGCAGCGCGACTGGCGGCAGCGCTTCGGCGCAGACCTGCCGTTGCTGGTGGTGCAGCTGGCCAATTACGGCGCACCGCCTACCCAGCCGACCGACAGCGGCTGGGCGCAATTGCGCGAGGCGCAGCGGCGTTTCGTCGCCAGCGACGCGCACGCAGGATTGGCGGTGGCGATCGATATCGGCGACCGCTACGACATCCATCCGGCCAACAAGCAGGAGCTGGGCCGGCGCCTGGCGCGCGTGGCGCGGCATGTGGTGTATGGCGAGGCGATTGCGCCTTCCGGGCCGGTGCCGCGCAGCGCACGTCGCGCCGGCGAGAGCGTGCGTATCGGCTTCGACGATGTCGACACCGCGCTGGTGAGTTACGGCAACGACGCGCCGATCGGCTTCGAGCTCTGCGGCGATGGGGCCGGCAGCTGCCATTACGCCAGTGCCACGCTGTCCGGGCGCGAGATTCGCCTGCGTCTTTCCGCCGGCGTGCAGGCCACCCGGGTGCGTTACTGCTGGGCCGACAGCCCCGTGTGCACCTTGTACGACCGCAGCGGCCTGCCGGCCGGCCCGTTCGAACTTCCCATCACTGCCACCTCTTCCCCCTGAGCGAGATCACGATGTCACAGACTTCCGACTCCCCTGCACCGCTGCAAGGTTCTGCCCGCGACCGCGAGATCGTCGAGGCGCGCGTCATCGTCACCTGTCCGGGGCGCAATTTCGTCACCTTGAAGATCCGCACGCGCTCGGGCATCACCGGTGTGGGCGATGCCACGCTCAACGGGCGCGAACTGGCGGTGGCCGCGTATCTGCAGGAACACCTGGTGCCGAATCTGATCGGCCGCGATGCCGGGCGCATCGAAGACATCTGGCAGTTCTTCTACCGCGGCGCGTATTGGCGACGCGGCCCGGTGACGATGAGCGCGATTGCCGCGGTGGATGTGGCGTTGTGGGACATCCTGGGCAAGATGGCCGGCATGCCGCTGTATCAGTTGCTCGGTGGGCGCTCGCGCGAAGGTGCGCTGGTGTACGGGCATGCCAACGGCCGCGATATCGCCGAAACCAGCGACGAAGTGGGCCGCTTCCGCGAGATGGGCTTTATCGCCATTCGCGCGCAATGCGGCGTGCCCGGCATCAAGAAGACCTACGGCATTTCCGTCGGCGGCAAGCCGTACGAACCGGCGGAAAGCGAACTGCCGACCGAAACCGTGTGGTCCACGCCGCGCTACCTCGGCGTCGTGCCGCGCCTGTTCGAGCAACTGCGCGCCGATCATGGCGACGCGATCGAGCTGCTGCATGACGCGCACCACCGGCTCACCCCGATCGAAGCCGCACGCCTGGGCCGCGACCTGGAGCCGTACCGGCTGTTCTGGCTGGAAGATGCCACCCCGGCGGAAAACCAGCGTGCGTTCGAGATCATTCGCCAGCACACGGTGACGCCGCTGGCAGTGGGTGAGGTGTTCAATTCGATCTGGGACTGCAAGCACCTGATCGAGCAGCAGCTGATCGACTACATCTGCACCACGATTGTCCACGCCGGCGGTCTCACCCATGTGCGCCGGCTGGCCGATTTCGCCGCGCTGCATCAGGTACGCACCGGCTTCCATGGCGCCACCGATCTCTCGCCGGTGTGCATGGGCGCCGCGTTGCACTTCGACACCTGGGTACCCAATTTCGGCATCCAGGAATACATGTTCCACTCCGACGAAGCCAATGCGGTGTTCCCGCACGACTACCAATTCCGCGATGGACGCCTGCACTGCGGCGAGACGCCCGGGCACGGCGTGGACATCGACGAAGCGCTCGCAGCGAAGTATCCATACGTGCCCAAGCAGCTGCCGATCGCGCGACTGGAAGACGGCGCGATGTGGGACTGGTGATGCGCGCGCTCTCTGCCACGTGTGCCGCGCTGCTGATGGCCTTGGCGGCGCCTGCGAACGCGCAGGCGCAGGCGTCTGCCGATGTCGCGTTCGACTGGTTCGAGTACCGCGGCGACGACGCGGTGTTCGCCACGCCGCTGCCGGCCGGGCACTACCGCAATCCGGTGCTGGCCGGGTTCTACCCCGACCCCAGCATCACGCGCGTGGGCGAGCGCTATTACCTGGTCAATTCGACGTTTACGTACTTCCCGGCGATCCCGGTGTTCGAGAGCACCGATCTTGTGCACTGGACGCAGATCGGCAACGTGGTCGACCGCCGCGAGCAGCTCGATTACGACGGGCTGCGCATGTCGCGCGGCATGTATGCCGCCAGCATCCGCCATCACGACGGGCGTTTTTACGTGGTGGGCACCTCGGTCGATAGCGGTGGCAATTTCATCGCCAGTGCCGGCGACCCTGCGGGCCCATGGTCGGCATTGACGTGGTTGCCCAGCATCGACGGCATCGACCCGTCCTTGTTCTTCGACACCGATGGCAGCGTCTATTTGCTCAACAATGGTCCGCCGGAAGGCACGCCGCTGTACGAAGGGCATCGCGCCATCTGGATGCAGCGCTTCGATATTGCCACCAACCAGCCTGTCGGCCCGCGCAAGGTGTTGCTCAACGGCGGCGTGGACCTGGCCAGCAAGCCGATCTGGATCGAAGGCCCGCACCTGTATCAACGCGACGGTTGGTACTACCTCTCGTGCGCTGAGGGCGGCACCGGGCCGCAGCATTCGCAGGTGGTGTTGCGCAGCCGCAGCGTGTGGGGGCCGTATGCACCCGCACCGAACAACCCCATCCTGACCCAACGCGACCTGCCGGCCGAGCGCGCACACCCGATCAGCAATGCCGGCCACGTGGATCTGGTGGATACGTCCGATGGGCAGTGGTGGGCGGTGTTTCTCGCCAGCCGTCCGTATCGCGGCGATCGCTACAACACCGGACGCGAAACGTTTTTGCTGCCGGTGCAGTGGCGCGATGGCTGGCCCTCGATCCTGCCGGCCGGTCAGCCGATTCCTTACATCGCCAGGGCGCCCGCTGGCATGAAGGCACCTGCCACGCAGGCGCCGTTGTCGGGCAACTTCGTCTGGCACGACGATTTCGATCACACCATGCTGCAACGCGAATGGCTGACCGTGCGCGTGCCAAAGCACGAGGTGGCCGACCTGCGCACGCGGGCAGGCTGGTTGACGCTGCATGCCAGCAGCCAGGGGCTGGACGGTACCGGCACACCCGCGTTTCTCGCACGCCGCCAACAACATATGCGTTTCACCGCCAGCACCGCACTGGAGGTGCCGACCCAGGCAGGCGTCAGTGCAGGCTTGGCGGCATTTCAGAATTCGACCGCGTGGTACGCACTCGGCATTCGTCGCGATGGCGATGCCGTGCAGGTGTTTCTGGACAAGCGCGATGGCGCGGCCACCACCACGCTGGCGCAGACCCGCATCCCGGCCACTGCACAGCTGCGGCTGCAGATCAGCGGCGATGGCGGTGCGTATAGCTTCGCCTTCGATGCCGATGGCCGCGGCTGGCAATCGCTACGCCGCAACGACGATGCCAGCTTTCTCAGCACCGAAAAGGCCGGCGGCTTCGTCGGCAGCGTGATCGGGCCATTCGCCCAATCGCATCCCGACCGCCCTTCACAGGACTGACCATGCTTTCGCATCCGCCCACCCCGTTTCGTTCGCTCGCGCAGGGTGTCCTGCTCGTATTGGGGTGCGCCACAGGCGCTGCCCAGGCCGCCACGCCGCCGTATCTGGACACGCAGCGCTCTTTCGAGGCACGCGCGGCCGATCTGGTGTCGCGCATGACCCTGGAAGAAAAGGCCGCGCAGATGCAGAACGCCGCACCGGCGATTCCACGGCTGCAGGTGCCTGCCTACGATTGGTGGAACGAGGCGCTGCATGGCGTGGCGCGCGCCGGCGGGGCGACGGTGTTCCCGCAGGCGATCGGCATGGCCGCCACCTTCGACCTGCCGCTGATGCACGAGGTCGCCACCGCGATCAGCGACGAGGCGCGTGCCAAGCATCATCAGTTCCTGCGCCAGAACCAGCACGAGCGCTATCAGGGGCTGACCTTCTGGTCGCCGAACATCAATATCTTCCGCGATCCACGCTGGGGCCGCGGCCAGGAGACCTACGGCGAGGATCCCTTCCTCACCGCGCGCATGGGCGTGACCTTCGTGCAGGGCCTGCAGGGCGAGGGCGGCGACGCACCGAAGAATGCGCAGGGCGAGCGCTACCGCAAGCTCGACGCCACCGCCAAGCATTTCGCCGTGCACAGCGGCCCGGAAGCCGATCGTCACCACTTCGATGCGCGCCCCTCCCAGCGCGACCTGTACGAGACCTACCTGCCCGCGTTCGAGGCGCTGGTCAAGGACGGCAAGGTGGATGCGGTGATGGGCGCCTACAACCGCGTATATGGCGAGTCGGCCAGCGCCAGCAAGTTCCTGCTGCAGGATGTACTGCGCGACCAATGGGGCTTCAGGGGCTACGTGGTGTCCGACTGCTGGGCGATCGTGGATATCTGGAAGCACCACAAGATCGTCGCCACCCGCGAACAAGCCGCCGCGCTGGCGGTCAAGCACGGCACCGAGCTGGAATGCGGGGAGGAGTACTCCACCCTGCCGGCGGCGGTCCGCCAGGGCCTGATCGACGAAGCGCAGATCGACACCGCGTTGAAGACCTTGATGACCGCGCGCATGCGCCTGGGCATGTTCGATCCGCCCGGGCAGTTGCCGTGGTCGCAGATTCCCGCCTCGGTCAACCAATCGCCGGCGCACGATGCGCTGGCACGACGCACCGCGCGCGAATCGCTGGTGCTGCTGAAGAACGATGGCCTGCTGCCGTTGTCACGCGCCAGGCTCAAGCGCATCGCGGTGATCGGCCCCACCGCCGACGACACCATGGCGCTGCTGGGCAATTACTACGGCACGCCGGCCGCGCCGGTCACCGTGCTGCAAGGCATCCGAGCCGCCGCCCCGAATGCGCAGGTGCTGTATGCGCGCGGCGCCGATCTGGTCGAGGGGCGCGACGATCCGGCCGCCACGCCGCTGATCGAACCGCAATACCTGCGGCCATCGGCCAACTCGCCCGAGCGCGGTTTGCGTGGCGAGTACTTCCGCAATCGCGACTTGTCGGGTCAGCCGGCCCTGGTGCGGGTGGATGCGCAGATCGGCTTCAAGTGGGACCGTGGTTCGCCAACCGACAATCTGCTGGCGCGTGGCGAAGCCGGGCCAAGCCAAGCGGTGCCGGCGGACAACTTCAGCATCCGCTGGAGCGGCCAGCTGGTCCCGCCGACCACCGGCACCTACCACCTGGAAGCGGCAGCCGACGACGGCGTGCGCCTGTACCTGGACGGCAAGCCGGTGATCGACCGCTGGAGCACCAGCGACCGCCTGCACGCCGATGGCGTCGACGTGCAGCTGCAGGCCGGCCGTGCCTACGAGGTGCGGCTGGAATACTTCGAAGGCGAGCGCGATGCCGCGGTGCGCCTGGCCTGGCGCCAACCCGGGGCCAAGCCGCCCTTGCAGGAAGCGCTGGACGTGGCGCGCAGCGCCGAGGTGGTGGTCTTCGTCGGCGGCCTGACCGGCGATGTCGAAGGCGAGGAGATGAAGGTGAACTATCCCGGCTTTGCCGGCGGCGACCGCACCGACCTGCGCCTGCCCAAGCCGCAGCGCGACCTGCTCGAAGCCTTGCACGCCACCGGCAAGCCGGTGGTGGCGGTGTTGACCACCGGTTCGGCGCTGGCCATCGATTGGGCGCAGCAGCACCTGCCGGCGATCCTGCTGGCCTGGTATCCCGGCCAGCGCGGCGGCACTGCCGTGGCCGACACGCTGTTCGGCGACGCCAATCCTGGCGGCCGGTTGCCGGTGACGTTCTACAAGGAAAGCGAAACGCTGCCGGCGTTCGACGACTACGCCATGCGCGGCCGCACCTACCGCTACTTCGGCGGCACGCCGCTGTATCCGTTCGGCCACGGCTTGTCGTATACGCAGTTCGCCTATTCCGGTCTGCGCCTGGACCGCACCACCATCGCAACCGATGGCTCGCTCACTGCCACGGTCACGGTCAAGAACACCGGCCAACGCGCGGGCGATGAGGTGGTGCAGCTGTATCTGCACCCGCTCACCCCGCAACGCGAACGTGCCGGCAAGGAATTACATGGATTTCAACGTATCGCCCTGACGCCTGGCGAGCAGCGCGAGCTAGGCTTCACCATCAACGCAAAGGATGCACTGCGACTCTACGACGAGCAGCGCAAGGCGTATGTGGTGGACCCAGGCGCCTATGAAGTGCAGATCGGCGCCTCCAGTGCGGATATCCGCGCCAGGCAGCGCTTTACCGTGACCGACAAGTAGCAGCCGCTGACACTCTCGCCATGCGGCCGTGGGTAAACAATCCCTTCGGCCGCGATTGCTTCAAAACCCCTCTCCTCTCGGAAGAGGGATTGGGGTGAGGGTTCGGCGCAGCCCCTCCTCCAAACACTCCTACCTCGCAGGCGACACGATGCACGCACCACGTCTTTCGCTCGACACCCTTGCCACATTGCCACCGGTGGTTGCAACGCCCGGCTATGACCTGGCAAGAACCACCATCGGCATCGTGCATCTCGGCGCAGGCGCCTTCCACCGTGCTCACCAGGCCGTCTATGTCGATGACCTGCTTGCCGAAGACCCCAGCTGGGCCATCAGCGCCGTCTCGCTGCATCGCCCGCAGGTGCGCGATGCCTTACGTCCGCAAGAGGGCCTGTACACCCTCGCCCTGCTCGACGAGCACCCGCAACTGCGCGTCATCGGGGCCATCGGCGAGGTGCTCTGCGCCGCAGACGAACACGCTGCCGTGCTCGCGCGCCTTGCCGACCCGGCAGTGCGCCTGGTCACGCTGACCATCACCGAGAAAGGCTATTGCCTGGCCGGCGACACGCTCGACCTCTCGCATCCGGACATCGCGCACTATATCGCCCATCCCGCAACGCCACATAGCGCCATCGGCTACCTCGTGGCCGGGCTGCGGCAACGCATGCACGACGGCACCGCGCCATTCACTGCACTCAGCTGCGACAACCTCACCGATAACGGCACGCTGCTGCAGCGCGCGGTCGTGCGGCTCGCAGCGCAGGTCGACCCGGCACTTGCGGAATGGATCGCGCAGCACGCCGCCTTCCCGCGCTCGATGGTCGACAGCATCACGCCCGCCACCGATGAAGCGCTGCGCGCGCGCATCCACGATCAGCTTGGCGTGCACGATGCCTGGCCGATCCAGCGCGAGCGCTACAGCCAGTGGGTGATCGAAGACCGTTTCTGTAATGGTCGCCCCGCATTCGAGCGCGCAGGCGTCACCCTGAGCGAAGACATCGCCGGCTATGCGCGCGCCAAGCTGCGTCTGCTCAACGCGCCGCACTCGGCGCTGGCGTATCTCGGCAGCCTGCTGAACCTGGAAACCGTGGCCGACGCCATGCGTCACCGCGAACTTGCCGCTTTCCTGGAAACGTTGATCCGCGCGGAGATCGCACCCACCTTGCAGACCATGGACGGCTTTGATGCGCAAGGCTACAGCGACGCCATCCTCGCCCGTTTTCGCAATCCCGCCATCCGCCACCTGCTCGCCCAGATCGCCTGGGACGGCTCGCAGAAAATCCCGGTGCGACTGCTCGGCACGATCGGCGATGCCCTCGCTACCGACCAACCGATCCAGCACCTATGCTTGGCCGTTGCCGCGTGGCTGCACTTCGTCCGCAGGCAGGCACAGCACGGCGTTGCGCTGGCCGACCCGATGAACGATGCCCTCAGCGCGCGTGGTCGCAATGCGACTGGCGATGCCGATCATGATGTTGCCGCCTTTCTGACACTGGAGGCGGTGTTCGGATCATTGCCCGCGGACGCGCGTTTTTGTGCGTCCTTGCAGGCGGCTTATGCAGCGCTCGGTACTGCCACCCCGACTGAAGTGACACGGGCACTTGGATCGATGGGTGACGCGTAGGACGGTGCGCAGAGCCATCTCTTGCGCCAGCGGGAGCCATCGGTTCGGTGAGCATTGCAGTCGCCTCGCTCACGCAATGCATCACCCTGACGCGATAACCTGCCCAATCCGCAGCAGATTGCCGCTCTCATCGACGATGGCGAACTCACGCATGCCCCAGGGCTTGTCGCCAACCGGGTCGAGCCGTGGAATGCCTCGCTCCGGCAAGGCGGCGAGCTGCATCGCTGCGTGGACGGCATCCACATCGCCCACCCTGATGTAACAGCCCGCATAACAGTCGGCCGGCTCCAGATCCGGATGCGCGAAGAAGTGCAGCTCCACATCGCCACGTCGCAGGATTGCGTAACCTGCATCATGCGGATGCGCATCGCCGACAAAGCCCAGTTGCCGATAGAACGCCACCGTCTGCGGAATCGAGCGGCTCGGCAGGGTTGGGATGGTTTGCGCCTCTACGTTGATGCTGGTGTCCATTACCAATCTCCATGGGTCCACGTTTCAGAAGCGCTCATGTGAGCAGCTCGATGGAAGTGACAGGCTCGCTCGCACACGCGCCTCAAAAGCGCTGGCGGGCGGTGACGGGATCAGACCGTCCTCGGTCGCTGTGAGCGTGCCGCCTTCCGATGTCGCAGACGTGCCGCCAAACCGCTTCCCGCAAACCATAACAAAGCGCGTGCGCTTGTCTCCCAACGCCCTGTACCGCTGTGCTCCAGCAGTTGCCTGCATGAAGTCCGAGACGGCGTGTTGCATTGGACATCGCTATGACATGCTTGCACCCCGCTTCACCGACACATGTCCTGATCCTCCCAGCCTATGGCAGCGCGCAAAAAACAGGATCTACCGGAGAAAGTCTGCGCGCAATGCGGGCGGCCGTTTCGGTGGCGCAAGAAGTGGGAGCGTGTGTGGGACGAGGTGAAGTACTGCTCGGACCGATGCCGGGGCGACAGCAAACGCCACCGCTCCACAGCTTAGTCGGCACTGCCTCAGGCCCGGCAGCATGCCTACACGACACGGGCATGTTCCGCACGCCGCTGAGCGCAGCATGCACTGTGCAACGCGCTTTACCGATACCTCTATTTCGTTCCTGCACGCTTTTTCGCGCCGCTGGACTTGGCCGCACGCTTGCTCGTGCTGCGCTTGCTGGCGACGGCCATGTTGTCCACCAGGTTCGGATATGGCCGGCCTGCGGCTTTTGCGCGCTTGCGGGCCTGGGTCTTCTGCGATGGAGACAGTGGCTTGGAATGCGAAGCGCCCTTCGGGCTGGACGTGTTCCAGGGCGCGGACGTCTTGGTTGCACGCTTTTTGGCAGCTGTGGAGGTGCTCTTCTTGGCCGCAGTGCGCCTTGATGGCGCTTTCTTGGTCGCGCTGTTCTTCTCAGCCGCGCGGCTCCGTGCTGCAGCTTTCTCGCTTGCCTTGCGTGCGACCTTGGACGCTGAAGTCTTTCTGGCAGAAGCGCTCGCGACCGCTGTTTTTTTCGTGGCGCGCTTCTTCGGTGTGGTCTTTTTCGCAGCCGTCTTTTTTGCTGACTTCTTCGTCGCGGTTTTTCTTGCCGCGGCCTGCTTGGTTGCGGTCTTCTTTGCTGCGGTCTTTTTCGAGCCGTCTCCGCTGCTGGCCCCCTTTTTCGCCCTTGCCTCCTGCAGGCGCGCGTACACACGCGCTGCCCAGCGCTGGCCTGCATCGCCGCCCCAGAGCAGCCAGGCGATGTAGCCGGCCGATGGCGCCTTGGCATCCGCCCAGCCCTTGCCGCTCTTGTCCACGCTGTGTCGCGCGAAGTACGAATGCATGCGTCCAATGGTCTGTGCAGACAGCGACTTTTGCGCGGAAAGATCGCGCGCACGCGCCACACCAACGGCGGTCCCGCCACGGCCGTGCCGCTCGCGCAGGCGCAGTCCACGCGCCGCTGCAGCGGCGACGCTCTTGGGCGGCGTTGTCGCCGAGCGGGAAGGTGTCGAGGAACGCGTCACGCAGATCTCCTGTCATTGCGGTAGCGGTAGTGTTCGCATACGCGGTGCTGTTGGACGTGAAGAGGCGGCATCTACCGGGCACCTGTCAGTCGCGTAGGCGCAGCGCTTGGTGAAGTGCGCTGCGTATCCGGCAGGACCACAGCAGTGCAGATGATCGACCACTGTCATCGTCGACCGTGGCAGCGCTGCACCCGTCGTGGTCGCCACGTGCGTCGCGGCTCTGTCCGCTTTCTGCTGTGGCTGTGCGTTGACAGGTGAGTAGACTGGCCGCTCCTGGTCACCAAAGGAACATCGATGCATCGCTTGGCAACGTCGTTCTGCGCGGTGTTCCTGCTCGTGGTGACCGCAAGCGTGCCTGCCAGCGGCCAGGCCAATGACCTCGAACCAGCCGGATCAATCGACCAGTGGCAATGGCGCTCGGTGCAGGCCCAGGGCGAGCCGCACGCACGCCACGAAAACAGCATGGCCGCCATCTGCGAGCGACTGTATTTGCTCGGCGGTCGCGGCGAACGCCCGCTGGATATCTTCGATATCCGCACCCGGCGCTGGTCGCGCGGCAGCGCACCGCCGTTGGCCGTCAACCACGCCCAGGCAGCGGTCTGGGCGGGCAAGCTCTACCTGGTGGGCGGGTTTACCGGCGACTATCCCAACGAAGCGGCGTTGACGCATCTGCTGATCTACGACCCGGCCACCGACCGCTGGCAGGTGGGCGCAGAGATCCCTGCCGATCGCCGCCGCGGTTCGGCCGGTACCGTCGCGCACGACGGGGTGTTGTATCTGGTGGGCGGCAATACGCGTGGCCACAACAGCGGCTATGTGCCCTGGCTGGACGCCTTCGACACCCGGACCCAGCGCTGGACGCGCCTGCCCGATGCACCGCATGCGCGCGATCACTTCCAGGCGGTGGTGCTCGACGGCAAGCTCTACGCGGGCGGCGGGCGCCGGTCTTCGCACGACACCGGCGACACGCTGTCGCAAACGATCCCGCAGCTGGATATCTACGATCTGCGGCAGGCCACCTGGTCGGTGGCCGATGCCACGCTGCCTACCCCGCGCGCGGGCGCGGCAACCGTCGCGCATCACGGCCGGGTCATGCTGTTGGGCGGTGAAAGCACAGCCCAGGTCGCCGGCCATGCCGAGGTGGAGTTCTACGACCCGGCCACGGCGCGGTGGGAGACCGGTCCGGCCCTGCCGCGCGGCAGGCACGGCACGCAGGCGGCACAGGTGGGCGGGGATCTCTACATCGCCGCGGGCAGCGGCAACCGCGGCGGCGGACCGGAACTGCAGGATCTGCTCGTGCTGCCGCCGGTGCCCTGAGCGTTGCATGCGGCGCGGGCTTGCCTGCGGCATTCGGCACCACCTGCGAGTACCGCATTGCACCCGGCAAACGCCTTAGTACGTGGAAGGCGCGTCCTTCGCGCAAGCTCTGACGACCGCGCCCGCTGCCGGCCCATCACCCAGCGCGGGTTGAACGCCGTGCCGGTGGCGAATGTCGCCGATGCTCCACAGCACTGCCTTTGGGCACATCGGCCGTTGCATCGCGCAGCTGCTCGACGTGGCCGGCGATCATCGTGCCGACTGTCTCGGCCACTGCCCGGCTGCTCAATCGCACATCGAACAGCAGCTCCACGGTCGCATAGATCAGGTCCACCACGATGCGGCTGACCAGACGCAGTTGGCGCGGGTCTGCATCGGGAAAGAAATCGGCAAGCATGCGCACCTGCGCCCTGGTGACCTGCGCGTGCGAGTCCAGGCGCACCTGCTGCAAGGCCGGCACCGCACGCAGCGCGCGCAGGATCCAGACCCCGCCCTCGGTGGCCTTGGTCACCCGGTAGGTGTCCAGCACCAGGCCGGTGAGCGCCTGCTGCACCTGTTCGCGCGAACCGGACATCGCCTGCGGCGTGATCCACTTGGGCACCAGCGCGTTCTGCCGCTGCATCAGGCGCGTGCCAAGCTCGGACAACAGGGCATATTTATTGGGAAAGTAGCGGTACAGCGCCGGTGGCGTCAGTCCGGCATGCGCACAGACCAGATTGGTGGACAACCGTTCCACGCCGACATCGCCGAGCAATTGCGCGGTGACCGCCAGGATATGTTCGTAGGTCTCGATCGCGCGATGCTGGGCCGGAAGTTTGTTGCCGGTCAGCCTGGGCGCGGGCGCCTTGAGCGGCGCGCGCGGACGGGACTTGGTCGTGGACATGGGCGGGGGATTCCTCGAACACGGAGTGATGCGTCGGCCAGACCACCGCGACTGCACCTGAGCCGTTGCGTCGCTGCTGCATCGCGCCGGCCAGGCGGCGTCCATCGTCTGCAGTAGCGCCATGCCACCGCCAAGCCATGCGCGTGCACGGCCGGTGTTTGCCAGAGCCACATCATACGCGCTGCGTCGCGGGCGATCTGTGGCGCGCGCGTCATCGGCGGGCCAGCCAGGCGGTCAATGCGGTGGCCACGCGTTGCTGCCATTCCCGATACGGCGGAAAGAAGGCACGGGCGGTCAGCAGGCGGCCGCCGCGCAATACCGCACGCTCGTGCGAAAACGCCTTGAATCCATGCACGCCATGCGCGCTGCCGATTCCCGACTGGCCAATGCCGCCGAACGGCAAGCCGGTGTGCATGAACTGCTGCAGGCAGTGATTGACCACCACGCTGCCGGAGCTGCTGCGCGCCAGCACGCGGGCGACCTGTGCGGCATCGTTGCTCCACAGATACAGCGCCAATGGCTTGGCGGCGGCGTCGAGCCCGGCGAGCACCGTGTCGAGATGGTCGAAGGTCACCACCGGCAGCACCGGGCCGAAGATTTCTTCCTGCGCGATGCGCGCGTGTTCCGGAACATCGGCCAATACCGTCGGGGCGATGAAACGCTGGCCCACGTCATGCTCGCCGCCGGCCACCAGCTCGGCGCCGGCAGCGCGCGCTTCATCGATCAAGGCCGCCAAGCGCGCCGCATGGCCGACATGGATCATGCGCGCCAGGTCGGGGCTGGCAGCCACTGCCGCGGCGCTGCTGCCGTAGCGCTGCGCCAGCAGTTCACGGCACCGCTGCAGCAGCGCCGTGCGGACCTCGCGATGCACGAACAGCGTATCGGGCGCGATGCAGGTCTGCCCGGCATTGACCAGCTTGCCCCACACCAGCACCTGCGCGGCGCGCTCCAGGTTGGCGCTGCGGTCGACGATGGCCGGCGATTTGCCGCCCAGCTCCAGCGTCACCGAGGCCAGCTGGGCGGCGGCGGCGGCCATGACCTGCCGTCCCACTGCCGGCGAGCCGGTGAAGAACACATGGTCGAACGGGCAGGCCAGCAAGCGCTGCGCGGTCGCCACGCCACCCTGCACCATCGCCACTTCGGAAGGGTCGAATGCCTCGGCCAGCAGCTCGCGCAGCACCGCGTTGACCTGCGGGGTGAATTCGGACGGTTTGAGCATGGCGGTGTTGCCTGCCGCCAGCGCCGAGACCAGCGGCCCGAGCACGGTGGCAACCGGATAATTCCACGGGCCGATGATCAGGCAGCGGCCCTTGGGCTGGTAGCCGATCTGCGCGTGCGTGCCCAGCGTTAGCAAGGTGGGCGACACCTTGCGAGGGCGCATCCAGCGCGGCAGCCCGGCGATGGCGGCGGCGATTTCGTCGACCACCGGCAACAGCTCGCTCAGCTCCACTTCCAGCGCCGGCTTGCCGAAGTCGCCGGCAAATGCGGCATACAGGGCCTGCCGCCGCGCCAGCAGCGCGCTGCGCAACGCGCGCAGGCGCTCGCGCCGCTGCGCGGCGGTGGAGCTGCGCCAGGCCGCGGCCACCGGCTGCTGGGCAGCGAACAATGCCGCGATGCCCTCGGCGCAGACGTCCAGGTCAGCGTGCATGACGCGCGCGCCCCTGCTGCAAGCGCAACCACTGAAAACGACACCGCGGCCGTCGCGCCAGACGCGCCGGCACGTTGCGGCCCATCCCGCACACGCTGTCGATCATCGATCCCCCTTGCTCGGCTGCGCCCCGGTCGGCGGCGCCCGGTGGCGCTGGTCGCGGCCGGCTGCCGCCGCCAGGACGGCCGCCAGCAGTGCGGCGGCCAGACTGAAGACCGGTACCGGGGCCGGATCATCGTGCTGCAGCAGCAGCGAAGCGAGCAAGGGGCCGGCTGCCGATCCCAGCAACTGCACCGCCGGCACCAGCACCGCCATCCGGCCATGCGCGTCGGCATCGAACGCCAGACCCACGTGGAAGGGCATCAGGAACATCCAGACCAGGCCAAAGCCCACGCAGGCAACCGTGAATGCGGCAGTGCCGGCCGGCGCCGCACGCGCCATGGTGGCCGCCACCGCCGCCAGCACCAGGCTGCCGGCCACCAGGGTGCGCGCGTGACCGAGCCGGCGCACCCACCAGATCGCCGCCAGCGCGCCGACGATCTGCATCGCCAGCACCAGCGAGGTGTGCGCCTGCACCGCCCCGGCATCCAGGCCGGCGCGCAGCCCCAACGGTTCCAGGTACGCCCACAGCGCGCCCGTCGCGGCCATCTGCACGAAGGCAATCAGCAAGGGCAACAGGGTTGTCGGCGACCAGCGCACGCGGCTCGCCGGCGCAATGGCGCTCACGGCAGACAACGTCGCCGGCAGCAATGGTGTCAGCAGCGCCGCGCACAGCGTCACCGCCCCCAGCGCCGCGAAGCCGCCTTTCCAGCCGGTCGACGGCAGCACCCACCACGCCAGCAGGTTCGCCAGTGCGATCTGCGCCACCGCCTGGGTCAGCATGAACACCGCGGTGACCCGATCCGGCTTGGCCGCACGCACGATGGTCAGGGTCGCCACCCATAGCAGCAGCCCCTCTGCCAGGCCGGCAGCTGCGCGTACCAGCACGAATGCGGTGTCGCCGACCGCCTGGGTGGTGGCCAGATCCAGCAGCGCCGCCAATAGCGCCGCCAGCACCGCAACCTGACGTTGCCAGCGGTGCGGCAACAACGCATCACCCAGCGCCACGCCCAGGCCGAGCGCGACGATCTCCCCCATCGCCACGATGCCCACGCCGGAGAGCGTGATCAGCTTCTGCTCGACCAATGTTCCCAGCAGGATCGGCTGCACGCCCAGGATGAGCAGGGCGATCGAACCGATCGACAGACCGGACGGCAACCCCTGCGACGCGGGAACGTCCACGGCGGACAATGCGGGTGGATGACTGCTGCGCATGAGATGCCTTCAGTAAGCGGTGCTTTCGGTGGGCAGGGTGCCCTTGGCGAATGCGGCCGCCGCACCCATCTGGTCCTTGCGCAGACGCCCGTTGGCGATGCGACGCACCCACCACGGCAGCTGCCGGGTCGGTCCTCCGGTCGCCGCCGCCAGCACATACGCCTTGGCGCACTTTTCGAACAACGCGATGTTCAGCGCCAGGCGACGCGCACTGGTACCCAGGCACAACGGCCGTCGCGCCACCAGCACGGCGTTGCCGATCCCGCCGGCCAGCGCGGCCGCCGCGTCGGCCGCGCGCGCCGGCGGCGGCATCGGCCCCAGATGCCGCGCCTGTTCGTCGAACACCTGCGGCAACGCGCCACCGACGTCGGCCAGGCAGTGGCCGAACGCACCGGCCGACCAGGCCACCGCTCCCACATCGCCACGCTGCGCATAGACCTGCGCATGCAGGCGCTGCGCCGCCTCCAGCGCGACATCCTCGCGCCAATCCAGCAGCAGCGGCGTTGAGGCAGCGGCGCTGCCGATCCACATCAGCGTTGCGCCCGGGCAACGCACCGACAAGGCCGCGTCATCGTCGCCGAGCAAGTGGGAGGCCTGCAGCCGTTCGCGGGTCTGCAGCCAGGTGTCGCGCAGGGCATCGGTGGCGTTCATCGGCTCAGACCAGTGCGAAGACATCGTCGAAACGGTTCAAGGCCTCGTCGATCACCGCATCGGTGTCGGCCATGCTGGTGTAGATGCGGCTACCGGCCAGGGTGATCAGGCCGTGGGCCGAATACGCCGCGCCCATCTCTTCCATCATGTGCTTGCGCGCCTTGGCGTCGTTGCGCACGCGCCAGAGCTTGTAGAGGTTGCCGGTGTCCAGCAGCAGCACGCCGGAGGTCTGCAAATGCACGATCGAACCCATGTTGTAGACCACGTACGGCAGGCCACGGCGCTGGATGATCGCTTCCAGACCGGCGCGCAGGCGATCGCCCGCGCGGCCGGCGCGGCCGGCGGCGTCGTTGTGCTGCGCTTCCAGCAACGCGTAATAGCCGGCCACGCAGGACAGCGGGTTGGCCGACAGCGTGCCGCCGACAAACGCGCGCCGCGCGGTCGTGCCGATGCCGCCCACCAAGCTCATCATCACCTCGCGGCGGCCACCGATCGCCCCGGCCATCGGGTAGCCGCCGGCCAGGCACTTGCCCAGCACGGTGATGTCCGGTGCAACGCCGAAGTAGCCTTGCGCACCGCCGGGGCCCAGCCGGAAACCGGTGACCACTTCGTCGAAGATCAGCAGCGCACCGAACTCGTCGCACAGCGCGCGCACCTGGCGGTTGTAGTCCGCGTGCACCGGGCGGGTTCCGCTCTCCGGCCCCAGCGGTTCGAGCAGCACCGCGGCGGTCCCGCCACGCAGGCGATTGAATTGCAGCTTGCGGCGCAATGCGTCCAGATCGTTGGGCGGGCATTCCTGGGTCTGCGCGGTCGCCCCACGCGGAATGCCGATCGCTTCCATGCGGCCGGTGCCGGGCAGGCGCAGGCCGTACACCAACTGGTCGCTCCAGCCGTGATACGCACCGCCGATCTTGATGATCCAGCGCTTGCGGGTATACGCGCGCGCCAGGCGCACCGCGCCCATCACCGCCTCGGTCCCCGAACCGAGCAGGCGCACCATCTCCACCGCCGGCATGCTGGCGCAGACCAGCTCGGCCAGTTTGACCTCGTATTCGTGCAGCAATCCGGTCACCGGTCCGCACTGGTCCAGCACCTCGTTGACGCGTGCGCGCAACGCCGGCGGGTTGGAGCCGAGCAAGGTCGGGCCGCCGGCCTGCAGGAAATCGATGTAGCGGTTGTCGTCGACGTCGGTCAGGTAGGCGCCCTCGGCGCTGCGCATCGCCAGCGAGAACGGGTAGTTGAAGGCCAGGTTGTGCTGCACGCCGCCGGGAATCACCCGCTGCGCGGCATCGCCCAGCTGCTTGGAGCCTTGGCAGCGCTGCTCGAAGTAGCGCATCACCTTGTCCATGCCATCGCGCCGGATCGGCCGCATCGGCTGTTTGACCAACGCATCGAAGCGGCGATACAGCTGGTCCACATCGGGCCATTGCGAAATCGCGGAAGTCACGCTCATTGTCGGTGCCATCATGTCTGGGAAAGGGAAGACGCGCCGGACGTGTGCCGGTGAGAATCCAGCGCCGTCAGCACCCGCTGCAGGCCCGCAGCGAGGTCAGGCTGGCGCGCCGCACGCGCCTGGATCTGCGTCTGCAGGTGGCTGCGCGCGACCAGCTCCAACGCCTCGACCACGGTGACGGCCGCCTCTAGGTTGGTGCCGCAACAGACCACGCCGTGATTGCGCAGCAGATAGGCGTTGACGGTGGGCTGCAGCTGCCGGGCCAGCAGGCCGGTGCCCGACGGCATGTAGCCGGCGATCGGAATCCGTGCGCCAAGCAGCCGGCGCAACGCCGGTTGCGTCACCTCCAGCGGCGCGCCCAGCAGGGTGCAGGCGCTGGCGACCGGCTGGTGGGTGTGGATGCTGCAGCCCACGTCCGGGCGCCGCCGCATCACCTGCGCATGCAGGCCGGTTTCGACCGACGGCGTGCGCGTGCCGTCGAGCTGGTGCAGGTCCTTGGTGCGGACGATGCAGATATCCTCGGCCTGCATGCTCAGGTAGTCGATCGCCGAGGGGGTGACGGCGAAACACTCCGCATCGATGCGCAAGGCGACATTGCCGCCGGTGCCGGCCAGATAGCCGCGGCGCGACAGTTCGATGCACAGCGCGACCACGCGCTGGCGTTGTTCATGGGCAAACATGCGCGGCGACCTCCTGGGCGGGAGCGGGCGTGGAGGGATTGAGCCGTCGGTAGATCGGTGCCAACGTGCGCTGCAGGTCCTTGAACACCGCATAGCGGTCGTCGTAGAGCGCGCGCGTGCCCGCATCCGGCTCGTAGACCCGCCGGGGGCGCTGCAGTGCCGCCAGGTCGCCGAAGCCGAGCCGACCCAGGCCGACCCCGGCGATAAAGGCCGCGCCGACCGCATTGGCCTGGATCGGATTGTGCAATTGCCGGATCGGCCGGCCGCTGACATCGGCAATGATCTGGCACCACAGATCCGACTGGGCGCCGCCGCCGACCGCAGCGATCGTGCCTGGGTCGCAGCCAAGCAGGCGTGCAAACGGCTCCATCATCCAGCGCGTGTTGAACGCCACCCCTTCCATCACCGCGCGGATCATGTCCTCGCGGCTATGCATCAACGAGAGATTGATCAGGCCGGCACGCAGGCTCGGGTCTTCCACCGGCGTGCGTTCGCCGAACAGCCAGGGCATGTAGATCAACCCGTTGGATCCTGCGGGCACGCGTGCGGCGATGCGATTGAGCACTTCATAGACGTCCGGGCGCTGCTCGTCGCTGAGCAGCTCGTCGGCATGGAACAGGATGCGGTCGCGCAGAAAGGACAGGTTGGCGCCGGCGGTGGTCTGCAGGGCGATCGCCAGATAGCGCCCTTCCACCGCGCACGGCACCGCGGCGATCGTACTGCGCACGTCGGTCTTCATGCGCGGCACATGCGCGCCCAGCCACGACGAGGTGCCCAGGTACAGGTGCGCGGCGTGATCTTCCACCGCTGCGGCCACCGCCACTGCCGACGTGTCGATCGCGCCGGCCACCACCACGGTCTGCGGCGACAGGCCCAGCGCCCCGGCCACCTGCGGCAGCAGCGGACCCAGCACCGCAGTGGAAGGCAGCAGGTCCGGCAACTTGTCGCGCTCCACCCCGACCATGTCCAGCAGGCCTGCGTCGTAGCGAATATGGTGCGGGTCGCGATTGTCGGTGACCCAGGTGGTCAGCATGGAATCGGGGGTGGCGCAGAACCGCCCGGTCAGGCGCAGGTTCATGTAGTCGAGCACGTTGAGAAACTTGTGCGTGCGCTCATAGCGCACGGGCTGGTGATCGCGCAGATAGGCGATGTGTCCGGCGCAATCCTTGCCGCTGCGCGCAGGCGCACCGCCGCTCAGGCGCAACCATCGCCACAGGCGCAGCGGATCGTAGCCGCGCACATTGAGCCATCGCCCCTGCAGACGCCGGGCGATGGCGGCCTGGCCGCGCATGTCCAGCCACAGCATGGCGCGCCCGAGCGCCTGGCCGTTGTGGTCCACGCAGACGGTGCCTTCGCCCTGGGTCGAGCAACACACGGCCACCACGCGGCGGCGCAGCGCCGCATCGCCCTGCACCACGGCCGCGGCGGTGGCGCAGAACGCGTCCCACCACGCGTGCGGGTCTTGTTCGGCAGCGACGCCCTGCACGTGCAGTTGCACCGGTTCGAACGCCCAGGCGAACACCTTGCCGTCCAGCGTCACCAACGCGCATTTGCAGCCGGAGGTTCCCAGATCCACCGCCAGCACCAGCGGCGCATTGCCGCCGGTGTCGTCTGCGAGCGTTTGCGTGCGCATCAGAACGTGTAGCCGATCGAGAACACCAGCGCATCGCCGTCGGTCTTGCGGATCCGCTCGCCATCCTGCACCCAGTACAACTGATGCGCGTTGGTGTTGGTGGTCAGCCAGTCCAGGTTCCAGTCCAGACCCCAGCGCCGATGGGTGATGCCGATCTGGTAATCGGCGAAGTTGCCTTCGCGAAAGTTGGCCAGTTTCTGGTAGCCGGCATGCAGGCGCAGCGTCGTGGACGGTAGCAGCGAGGGCAGTAACGGCAACTGGGTATTGAGGTCGGCCAACACGGTACCGCGCGAATCCTGTTCGCCGCGCGCGTAGCACTGCAATGCGGCGGTCGGATCGATCGACAAGCGCAGGATCTGCCCGCACACGCCGCCGGTATCGGCACCGCGGTAGGTCTTGGACACCACATACAACACGCGCCCTTCGACGATGCCGTAGCCCAGCTCCATCACCGCGAAATCGCTGTTGTAGTTGGTCGTGCGCACGTCGGTCGGCGTGCCGGTTTCCAGGTCGATGCGATGCGGCGCCATGAAGCGCGCCCCCGGGAATCGCTCGGTGGCCAGGCCCACGCCGGCGTGCCAGCCGTCCGGGTTGCCGAAGCGATACCCGCCCGCCAGGGTGACGCCCAGGCCGTCGCCATTGACGAACTGCTGCTTGCTGACCCCTGCCACTTCCAGCAAGGCGACCAGCCCGCTGGCATGCACGAACTGGGTGCTCCACTTGGCCGAGGGCCGCATCAACGAATCGGAGATGCCGCGCGTGCGCTGTTCGCTCATCAGCTTGAGCTGGTTGTCGAACTGATAGGTGGCCACGCTGCCTTCGCTCACCGGGTCGGCTTGCTGCGCCTGCGCCGGCAGGCAAGCCGCGCCTTGCAGCAACGCACACGCGACAACCGCGCCGACATGGATCTTCGCCATCTGGATTCCCCCGGTGGATGTGAGTGAGAACCGTCGCAAGCGCGGCGGTCGGTGCTGCGCGCGCATGCCGCGCTGGACGCAGCTAGTGGCTGGCGCACACCGGCGCGGACGGCAGGACCTGCACGCGGGTGAACAGCATGTTTTCGCCGAGCACTTCGGCGCCGATGAACGCGCGCAGGGTCAGGCTGTCGCCCTTGCGACGCAGCGTGGCCTTGTAGCGCTTGCCGCTACGCGGATCGAATGCCCAACCGTCGCGCCAGGTGCCGTTGTCGTCGCGCTCCAGGCGCGCGATCTGCACACCGCAGGTGTCCTTCGGCGTACCGGCATCCTTGTCCCACACCACCTTTCCGCACATCGCGCTGGCGGCCTCGGGACACGGTGCAAATGCGATGACGGCGTCCTTGGCCGCAGTCAGCCATAGGCCCTGTACCGGCGAGGGCGCCGCCGCCAGCGCAGGCATCAGCGGCAGCGCCGCTACGACAACGCACGCCAGGGTGCGCAGCAGTCGGGAAACGCAAGCTTCGTTCATTGCCGCAACCCCGCGGGCAACCCGCTCATGACAGTAGTGAAAACTACCGCATAGCGATGATTACCTTTTTGCAACAGGCTCAAGCGTGGCGATTGCCTGGACCGCTGCACGCCCTGGCGCAGCAGGCGCTGGGCGGCGTAAGACGGATGCGGTGCACGCCTGTTTTGACGCGGCGCACCACGGTTGCGGTGGCTGACGACGCGCAGCGAGCCAGGTGGATGGCCTGGCTCGCGGGCGCTGCACCCGGCGGTCGGAGGGCGGGCCCGCGCGCACCTCGCTGCTCGGGAAGGCCCTCAGCGGCGGCGGCGCTACGGGCGAGGACGCGCAGTGCGGGCGCGCGTCATGGCCGCTGTTCTTGTCTGCAACGGCGCGGCCCGTGGCGGCTCGACGACTGACCGAGGCAGTGCGCAGCGCAGCCGATGCAACGGCTGCACGAGGCGATCGGCGCTGCGGTCAGACACGCACGTGGTCAGGCGTGTGCGTGTCCATCGCGATCGCAAGGCGATGAAGCGGCATCGCCGCGATCGTCTAGCGCGCGAACTGCAGGCCCAGCGACTTCACGCGCACGCGCGCCAGCATCGCGTGCGAGGTCATGTACAGCATGTGGCCATCGTTGCCGAAGGCGCAGTTGGAGACGGCCTCGCCGGTGGCGATGCGACCCAACCGTTGGCCGGCGGGATTGAAGACGATCACGCCGCCAGGGCCGGTGGCAAACAGCGTGCCGTCGGCGGCCACGGCCATGCCGTCGGGCAGGCCGGGCACATCCTTGGCAATCAGGTCCGACGCATCGGCAAACACCCGCTTGCCGGTGACGGCGCCCTGCGCATCCAGTGCATAAGCCATCCAGATCGGCCGTTGCGGATCGGAGTTGGAGACGTACAAGGTGCGCGCGTCCGGCGACAGGGCGATGCCGTTGGGAAAGCTCAGGCTGTCGTCCAGCAGATGCACGCTGCCATCGGTGTCCAGGCGATAGACGCCATTGAAGCGCAGCTCCTTGACCGGCGATTTATCCAGCTCCTTCAACCCGTACGGCGGATCGGTGAAGAACACCACGCCATCGCTGCGCCGCACGACATCGTTGGGGCTGTTGAAACGGTGGCCCTCGAAGGTGGTCGCAAGCGGCGTCTTCTTGCGCGTGACCGGATCGAGCCGGGCCAGGATGCGCGTGCCGGAATCGGCCAGCAGCACCGTGCCGTCGGGCTCGGCGTACAGACCATTGGCGCCGGCTTCGCGCAGCGTGGGCAGCTCCGGGCCGGTGTAGCCGGAGGGCGACAGCAAGACCGACAGGCCGGCCTGTTCGGACCAGCGATACAGCTTGTTTTCCGGCACATCCGTGAACAACAGATAGCCTCCGTTGCGCACCCATGCCGGGCCTTCGGACCAGGTGAAGCCTTCGGTGAGCTTCTCGATGCGCGCATCGCTTGCGACCGCTTCACTGAAGCGGCGGTCGAATGTCTGCAGCTGGCCAATGGCCGCAAAACGCGGCGTCGGTGGAGTCTGCTTGGTGCACGCAGCAAGCACCGCCAGCAACGGCACGGCCAACAGCAGATAAGGCGGCAAGCGCATCGGTCAGTCCTGTCTCATGGTCGGGGCATGATGCCATCCTGCGTGTGCAGGCGACTGCCGTAGCGCCGACCAACGCGTCGCGCGCACGCATCTGTGACGTGCACAGCACGCAGGAATGCGGCGTCCGAGCCATCCATGCCGCACGGACATCGGCCGTGCCCGCCTGTTGCCGGGGCGTTGGTTGTCAGCTGCCCTTCGGCCGGCAGCCGCTAGCGTGCAGCGGCCGCGGTGGGCACCGGCAACACCGCATCCAACGCCGGTTTGGCTTGATGATTGCGATCGAACAGCAACGGATAGTTGGTGCGTCCAGGCACCGGGTAATCGTTCTTCCAGGACATGTCATCGCTCACGCCCCACACGCTGACGCGCGCAATCTTGTCGCGCTTGCGCCAGAACAGCGCGAACAATTCGGCATACCGGTCGCGCAATTGCGCCTGCACGTCGGCAGGCAACCCATCCCGATAGGGGTCGAGGAAGCGCTTGAATTCCGGCAGTTGAAACTGCTTGTGCGCCATGCCGGTGCCGATGATCTGGCCTTCCTTGGTGAGCGGCAACACATCGATGTCCAGCTCGGTGATCATCACCTTCACGCCAAGCGCAGCGTACGCATCGATGGCGTCTTCGATATCGCGCAGGCTGGGGTAGTTCAGTCCCCAATGGCCTTGCATGCCCACGCCATCGATGCGGACACCGGCCTGCTGCAACATCTTGACCATGCGCACGATGCCCTCGCGCTTGGCCGGCCGCCATGCATTGAAATCGTTGTAGTAGAGCTGCGCATCCGGTGCATAGCGCTGCGCGAAGGTGAAGGCATTGCGGACCACCGTGTCGCCGTCGCCCACGCGCTGCACCCAGTTGGTCGAACGGTAACTGCCGTCTTCGTCGATGATTTCGTTGAACACATCCCAGGCCTGCACCTTGCCCGTGTAGCGCCCGGCCACCGCTGCGATATGCGCACGCATGCGCTCCAATTGCTGTGCCGGCGTATTGGGCCGACCATCGGCGGTGGTGAAGAACCACTCCGGTGTCTGGTTATGCCAGACCAGGGTGTGACCGACCACGAACTGCCGATTGCGCCGTGCGTAGGCCACGAATGCATCGGCCGCACTGAAATCCTGCACGCCACGACGCGGCGCCACCACTTCGGCCTTCATCACGTTTTCCGCGGTAACCGCATTGAAGTGACAGGCCGCCAGCGCAGCAGCGGCTGCGTCCTTGCCGGAGACGATATCGGCATTGACGGCAGTCCCGAGCAGGAACCCTTGCGCATACGCCTGCTTGAGCGAGCTGCCGGGCGTCCCGCACGCGGCGAAGGCCTGCAGTGTGCACACTGCACTCATCCCGGCGATCAGCAATCCCAGGCGTTTGGTGAGGTTGGCGCGGTTGATGTGCATGTGCAGGTCCGTTGAGAGGCCACAGGTTTCGATTGCACTGGATCGCATCACTGCACCGCCACCTGTGTCTGTGCGGCTTGCAACGTGTCCGATTCCACATGCACGGTGATCGTGCCACGCGCCCCGGCCTTGGCACGCACGATCGCCAGGCACAGCCCATTGAAGGCATGACGCTGCGAAGAGGCGAACGTTTCCAGATTGGTAGGGTCGCCGTTGTCGGTGGCCACCAACTCGCCAGGGCCTTCGATGCGGAAGCGCAGGCGGTCGCCCGCGGTCGGTGCGGGACGTCCGTCGCGATCGAGCAGGCGCACGGTGATGAAGCTCAGGTCTTGTCCGTCGCCGCGGATACTGCCCCGATCCGGCGTCAGCTGCATGCGCGCGGCGCGGCCTGCCGTCTGCACGCGCTCGCTGGCCCACGGCTTGCCATCCTTGTAGGCCTGCACCCGCAATTCGCCCGGTTGGTACACCACCGCGTCCCAGCGTAGCCGGTACTGCAGTGGCGCCTTGCGCTTGCGCCCTTGCGAGACGCCGTTGACGAAGAGCTCGGCCTCGTCGCCGGAGGTGAACACATGCACGGGCGTGACCTGTCCCTCGCGCCCTGGCCAGCTCCAATGCGGCAGCAGATGCGCCACCGGCACTTCCGGACGCCAGCGCGATTGATAGAGCCAGTAACGGTCCTTCGGGAAGCCGGCCAGATCGAAGATGCCCGAGTACGAACTGCGCGAGCTGTAATACGGGGTGGGCTCGCCCAGGTAATCGAAACCGGTCCAGACGAACTCGCCGGCCACGTACGGGTGCCGATCCAACGCAGCGAACACCTTGTCCGCGCTGGAGCCGAAGTCCACCGCATGCAGTTCGTACGCGCTGACCTGATGCGCCACAGAATCGCCGCCACGGCCATCGCGTACCGGTGCGCTGTTGTCGGCAGTGACCGGAAACAGGTACACGCCACGGCTGCTCAGTGCCGAGGCCGTTTCGCTGCTGACAATGGCCGTGTGTGGAAACCGTGCATGAAACCCGGGGTATTGCGGCGGTTTACGGATGCGCTCGGTGCCCTCGAACTCGGCTGCATCACGGATGCCTTCCCCCTGGTAATTGAGACTGACGACATCCAGCGCAGCGGGCAGCGGCATCTCAGGCGAGGCGTAGTTCATCGCCACCGTCGCCGGGCGCGTCGGGTCTTCTGCATGCACGATCGCGCGCAGCGTGCGCGCAATCGCCGCGCCCTGTTCGCCGGTGTATTGCTCGCCAACCTCGTTGCCCACGCTCCACAACATCACCGAGGGATGATTGCGGTCGCGGCGCAGCATCGCGCGCAGATCGGCGGCATGCCACTGCCCAAACACCAGATGAAAATCCAGCGGGGTCTTCTTCATCTCCCAACTGTCGAACACCTCGTCCACCACCAGCAGACCCATGCGGTCGGTCAGGTCGAGCAATTCGGGCGCAGGCGGGTTATGGCTCATGCGAATGGCGTTGGCGCCCATCTGCTGCAGCAATTGCAACTGCCGCTCGGCGGCGCGCCTGTTGAACGCCGCACCGAGCGCGCCCAGGTCATGATGATTGTTCACCCCGCGGATCGGCACGTGCTCGCCATTGACCAATAGGCCCTTGTCGGCGTCGAACACGATGCTGCGAATGCCGAAGCGGGTTTCGTAGCGATCCACCACGTGCCCCTGCTGACCGACTTCGGTGATGGCCACATAGCGATGCGGCTGCTGCGTGGGTGGAGGCCCCCACAGCCGCGGTGCGTCGATCCGGGTGCTGCCTTGCAGCTGCGCCGTGCCGCCGGCAGCGACGGTGATCGGCTGCGCTGGAATGCGTGCGACCGCCTCGCCGCTGGGCTGGTCGCTGGCATCGTCGAGCAGATAGATCGCTGTGCTCACCTGCGCCTGGCCGGCGCTGCGGGCGGCGTTGTCCAAGGTGATGGTCAGCTGCACCTGCGCTGCATCGGCCGAGACGTACGGCGTGGTCAGCTGCGTGCCCCAGTGCGCGATATGCAACGACGCCGTCTTGGTCAGCCACACGTTGCGATACAGCCCGCCGCCCGGATACCAACGCGCCGACTCGGGCGGGTTATCCAGGCGAATGACCAGTTGGTTGCGCTTGCCTGCAATCGCATACGGTGTCAGGTCCACGCGCCAGGAGCTGTACCCGTAAGGCCAGCCGCCGACGAGGTTGCCGTTGAGCCAGACCGTGGCGTACGACATCGCACCATCGAGATCCAGAAACAACGCGCGGCCGCGATCGCTGGCCGGGATGTCCAGGCTCTTGCGATACCAGCCGATGCCCCAGCTCGGCAACCGGCCCATGCCACCGTAGGGCCCGTCTGCCAGGAACGGCCCGGCAATGGCCCAGTCGTGCGGCAGGTCCACGGTTTCCCAGGCGCTGTCGTCGAAGTGCGGCTGCACATACGCCACCGTGCTGCCCGGATTGCCTGGGGGGCGTGTGTGGCGTTGGGCCGGGTCTGCGATCAAGCCGTTGGCGGTCGGCAGGATCCACGGCTTGAGCACGCGCGCGGCCGACGCTTCGGTGAGCTGCGCTTGCTCCGGCTGCGCATCGGCCACCTTGCCATAGCCGCTGCGCACCACCTGTGGCCGTACATCGTAGTCCAGGATTTCATGGTTTGCGGGTGGGTCGCCGCGCTGAAAGCGCCACTGCGCATTGAGCGAAATACGTTCGCGCGAGGCGTCGCTGGCAGCGTGCGGTGCTGCGATGATGGGTAATGCGCTGCAGAGCAAGATAATGGCCGTGCAGGCACGGGCTGCGTCAGCCACGCGCCGTAGTCGCGTGATGTTGTGCATCGCATGTACACGCATCAGTTCACCGACCCTGCCGCTGCTCAGGATGTAGGCATGCGGCGTGCGCACACGTCGGTGCTGCCGCCCTCCGTTTGCGCCACCTCACAGCTTGTACGCTTGCTTGGGTAGGCGGTAGGCCAGGTCGATCGCCACCTCGGTTGCCTCGTCCTCGTCCAGCCGATGCTCGGCAACCAGTTTGGCCAGGAAGGCGCTGTCCACGCGCCGTGCCACATCGTGCCGCGCCGGAATCGAGAGGAATGCGCGGGTATCGTCGTTGAAGCCCACCGTGTTGTAGAAGCCGGCGCTGGCCAGGGTCTGCTCGCGAAAGCGCCACATGCCTTCCGGCGCATCATGGAACCACCACGCCGGGCCGAGCAGCAGCGAGGGATAGTGCCCGGCCAATGGCGCCAGCTCGCGGCTGTAGCTGGTTTCGTCCAGGGTGAACACGATCAGGCGCAAGCGTGCATCGTTGCCATGCCGGTCCAGCAAGGGCTTCAACGCATGCACATAGTCGGTGCGCATCGGAATATCGGCACCCTTGTCGCGTCCGTACCGCTCGAACAGCTGCCGGTTGTGATTGCGGAAGCAGCCCGGATGCAGCTGCATCACCAGGCCGTCGTCCAGGCTCATTGCCGCCATTTCGGTCAGCACCTGCGCGCGAAACAGTTCTGCCTGCTCCGGCGTGGCCGCACCGCGCACCGCCGTATCGAACAGGCGCTGCGCCTCGGCCCGCGACAGATCGGCGGTCGCGGCGCTGGGGTGCCCGTGATCGGTCGAGGTGGCGCCATGCGCGGCAAAGAACGCGCGCCGTTGCCGATGCGCACGCAGGTAGCCATCCCAGGTCAGCACGTCCTCACCGGTGAGCGCGCCAAACTGCTCCAGCGCGCCGGCAAACTGCTCGTGCTCCGGGTCCACGACCGGGTCAGGGCGATACGCCGTCACTACCCGCCCCTGCCAACCGCTGGCGGCAATGGCCGCGTGGTGCTGCAGCCGATCCAGCGGCGATTCGGTGGTGGCGATCACCTCGATATTGAAGCGCTCGAACAGCGCACGCGGCAGGAATGCCGACGTTTGCAGCGCGGCGGTGATGTGGTCGTAATAGTGATCAGCGGTGCCGGCATCGAGGCGGACACGCAAATCGAAAACGTCGTGGAACACATGATTGAGCCACAGCGCCGACGGCGTGCCGCGCAACAACGCGTAGTGCTCGGCAAACACGCGCCATGCCGCCCGCGGGTCGACTGCTGCGCGGGTTCCATCTGCGCGCGGGATGCCCAGGGCATCGAGGTCGATGCCCTGGCTGTACAACATGCGGAATACATAGTGGTCTGGCACCAACAACAGTTCGGTCGCGTAGGCGAACGCTGCATTGGTGGCGAACCAGGCGGGGTCGGTGTGGCCATGCGGGCTGATGATCGGCAGCGTTGCCACCTGTGCGTACAGGCGGCGGGCGATCGCGCGCGTGCCGGGATCGGCCGGCAGCAAACGATCGGGATGCAAGGACAACACGGAAGAACGCATGATCGATATCAGCCCTATGGACAGTGAGGAGGAAGCCTGTTCAGGGCTTGCTGGCAACGTAGCTGCGTAGCCAGGTCAATGCCGGGCGCTCGCTCCCATCGTAATTAATCAGATACGCACCTTCGCTGTCGCGCCACAGACCGTGACGGAAGCCCCACAGGTTCACCCCACGCACGGCCGGGTGCTCCCAGAACAGCGGGAAGATGCGCTGGTAAGCGGCCAACTGCTCTGCATCGGTACGCCCGTCCAGGTCGAACTCGGTGATGTAGATCGGCAGCCCGGTGGTGGCCAGCAGGTCCAGGTTGCCGCGCTGCACCGACACCGATGCATAGGACGTCTCGAAGGAGTGTCCCTGGATGCCGATCGCATCGATCAGGTGTTCTTGCTGCAACAGCTGGATGGTCCGCAGATACTGCTTGGCAGCGGCCGTATCGCCGGTGATGCCGTAGTCGTTGATCATCAGCTTGGTATGCGGGAAATACTTGCGTCCCAGGCGGAATTCCTCAAGCACCCAGTCCACGCCGGTCGCCCCGGTACCGCCCAGCGCCTGCAGATAATTGCCCGAATTGGCGTTACGGTTGTCGGGCTGATTGTGGTTCGGCAGCGTCTCATTGGCCACCTGCATCAGATCGATGTCGGGGTAGCGCTGCGCAATGGCGGCAAACCAGTGCTCGATCGCAGCAAGCTGCTCGTTTGGCGGCAGGGTGCGCACCCACGTCGGCTGCTGTGCACCCCAAAGACCCACGTGGAACTGGAACTGCATATGGTTGCGCTTGGCCAGCTGATAGGCCTCGTCGAGCGGGCCCCAATTCATCTGGCCGCGCACCGCTTCGACGCTGCCCCATTTGCCCGCATTTTCGGGAATAGCGGCATTCCAGTAGTTGGTGAAGCCCTGCGCTTGCTGTGGGCTGTAGGCGCTGCCCAGGGCGCGCTGCTTGCCGGCAGCGATCGGCCCGGCAACAGCGGACGCACAAGCGCCCAGCAACAGCACAAGCGTGAGTGGGTAACGAAGTTTCAACATGTTTGCATCCTCGATAAGTGAGCAAGGCAGTCACGGAAAGGCCAGGTACGCTGACGTGCGCCGGATCGACGCCAACGTGCGCAGACACCTGTGAACCGCGTCTAGGCCGGTTGCTCCACTCGCGCCGGCTGCCCCGTGGCACCAGGCGGTGCACCACCGCCAGCGCCAGCGCCAGCGCCAGCGCCAGCGCCAGGAAGTAGGCCGCACCCGCCGAAAAAAAATATCGGAATGTCGCTGCCGATGGCCTGCAAAACGAAACCAATGAAAAGGGCGATCGCCATGCCGCCGAGGCCGGCGACTGTTGCACCTGCATGACAGGCAGGCGAGTCGGACAGCGGCGTCAAAAGACACGCCCAACAGCCTTGTCGCGCGGCGGTGGTCAGCCCGATCAGCACGACGACCAGCCACGTAGTGCATGCAGCCCGCGCGCCAACGTGAGGCCATCGGCACGAGGCCGGGACACCACGCAGACCTCTGTGGGCGCGGCGCGCATCGGCCATTGTCATGGTGCAGGTGTCCCGGGATGGGCCGCAACGTAATCGCGCAGCCACGTGAGCGCGGGACGTTCGGTGCCGTCGGCGCGGATCAGATACGCCGCTTCCTTGCTGCGCCACAAGCCGGGCCGAAAGCCCCACAAGGTGATGCCATGCACTGCCGGGTGTTCCCAGAACAGCGGGAACACCCGCTTGTAGTCGGCCAGCTGCTGCGCATCGGTCGGCCCGTCCAGATCGAACTCGGTGATGTAGATCGGCAGGCCGGTGGCGGCCAATGCATCCAGATTGTCGCGATGCACCGACATCGCCACCTCCGGCGTGGTCTCGAAGGCATGCTCCTGCACGCCGATGGCATCGACCAGGTTTTCACCCTGCAGCAGCCGCACGATCTGCAAATACTTCTGCGTCGCCTGCGCGCTATTGGTGATGCTGTAGTCGTTGATCATCAACTTGGTGTGCGGAAAATGCTGGCGCGCAAGCCGAAACGATTGCAGCACCCATTCCCAGCCGCTGTCGCCACTGCCTCCCAACGCCTGCAGATAATTGCCGCCGCCGGTATCGGCCTTGCTGGGCGGATCGTTGAGGGGCTCGTTCACCACCTCCAGCAGCGCGATATCCGGGTAGCGCTGCGCAACGGCGGCAAACCATTGCTCGATCTCGCGGCGCTGCTCGGCCGGCGGCAAGGTCTTGATCCACTCCGGCTGCTGGTTGCGCCACACCATGACATGCATCTGGAATGGCATCTGATTGGCCTGCGCGAACCGGTATGCCGCATCCAGCGTGCTCCAGTCCATCTGGTCGCGCACGGCCTCCACACTGCCCCATTTGCCGCCGTTTTCCGGGGTGAGCTTGTTCCAGTACTGCGCAAACCCCGGTGCCTGCTGCGCGCCGTACGCACTTCCGAGGAACTTGGACGCGGTCGCTGCCAGCGGTGCCGCGTGTGCTGGCGCAGCCATGCCCGCCGCCATCAACAGCCCCAGTGTTACTGCGCGCATGTGCATAAGCTCACCTCAGGATGATGTCGGCGCTGGATCGGCAGGCAACTGCGCCGGCTCCAGCCGCGGCACCAGCGTGTGCACGACGGCCAATGCCAGCAGGTAGGCAGAGCCTGCCATCAGGAACACCGGCACATAGCTGCCGGTGGCTTGCAACAGGAAGCCGATGAAGGTGGCGATCAACATGCCGCCCACCGCACCGGCAAAGCCGCGGATGCCCACCACGGTGGCGACCGCGTGGCGCGGAAACATGTCCGAAGGCAGCGTAAACAGGTTCGCCGACCAGCCCTGATGCGCGGCGGTCGCCAACCCGATCAGCGCAACCGCCAGCCACAGGTTGTCGGCGCGTGCGGCAAAGACGATGGGTACCACCGAAACCGCGCAGATCAGCATCGCGCTCTTGCGTGCGCGATTGACGCTCCAGCCACGCGCGATGAAACGCCCGGCCACCCAACCACCGGCAATGCTGCCGATATCGGCCAGCACGAAGATCACGATCAGGGGCACGCCCAACTGCAGCAGGCTCAAGCCATATTCGGCATGCAGGAACTTCGGCAGCCAGAACAGGAAGAACCACCAGATCGGGTCGGTGATGAACTTGCCCAGCACAAACGCCCAGGCTTGCCGATGCCGCAGCACCTGTAACCACGACAGCCGGCGTTGCACCGGCTCATGCGCATCGCTGCGGATATGCGCCAGTTCTGCGGCAGACAACCGGGGTTGTTGCTCGGGTGGGTGATAGCTGAACCACCACACCGCCAACCAGGTTGCACTGAGCACGCCGGTGAACAGGAACGCCGCCTGCCAGCCCCAGGCTGTGGCAATCAACGGCACCAGCAACGGGGCGACAATGGCCCCGATATTGGAGCCGGAGTTGAAGATGCCGGTGGCCAGCGCACGCTCACGGCGCGGGAACCATTCGGCCACCGTCTTGAGCGCTGCAGGAAAATTGCCCGATTCGCCAAGGCCCAGGAAAAACCGCGCAATCGCAAACCCCACCACGCTGGTGGCCAGGGCATGCCCCATCGCCGCCAGGCTCCACAGGCCGATCGCCAGCGCATAGCCGAGTCGCGTGCCGAAGCGGTCGATCACCGCACCGCTGCACAGCAGACCCAGCGCATATGCCGCCTGGAATGCGGTGACGATATAGCCGTACTGGATTTCGTTCCAACCGATCTGCGTCTGCAGGAATGGCGCCAGCACGCCCAGTACCTGGCGGTCCACGTAGTTGATGGTGGTGGCGGCCAGCAGCAAGGCGCAAACCCGCCAGCGCACGCGGCCGAGCCTTGCCGATGCAGCTTCCGGCGCTGCGGTGGGCACGTTGCTCATGCGCGTGGCCCGTGCAACCGCGCCAGCGCGCTGGCGGCCTGGCTGATGTGGTGCATGCATGCATCCATCAGGCCGGCCGGGCCCGTCGCTGCCGTGTTCTTCGGTTCGATTCATCGACCACTGCACCTGCACGAAGGTGGCCTCGCGCCACGGATGATAGCGCTACCATTACCACGGCATCGCGATAAATCCATCGCGCAGTGCAGCACTGCGCCACCGTACGCAAGCGAGTCTTGCACGATGGCGTGGGTTGGCTGGCGGCCTGCCGGCGCTCCACGCATCTATGCTGCCCTGCAGCGTGATGTTCCGAATTTGGTAGCGCTAACATCCTGAGCACTGATCGTCCGTCTCCCCCATCGCACCATCGTCGCGCCGCGCAACGGCAGCGGCACTCCCTGCGCAGGGGCGATGCGTGGGACATCTGCTACCTGTTAGGGAAGGGATTACGGTGAAGAACAGCTACGCACGAACCGCGTTGTCCTGCGCGTTGGGATCCATCCTGCTGGGCATGTCCAGCACCGCCGCCTGGGCACAGTCCGCCGATGCCCAGAGCACGGCGCAAACCCCGCCAACCACTGCCGGCAATAACGATGCGGTGACCCAGCTGGACACTGTCACCGTCTCCGGCTACCGACGCAGCATCCAGTTCTCCACCGACGCCAAGCGCGATTCGGTCGGCTTTGCCGACACGGTGTTTGCCGAAGATATCGGCAAGTTTCCGGACATGAATATCGCCGAGTCGCTCAACCGTATTCCCGGCGTGCAGCTGGCGCGCGACGTCAATGGCGAAGGTCTCAATATCGCCATCCGCGGCCTGGGCACTAGCTTCACCAAGACCACGCTCAACGGCGCCAGCATTGCCACTGCCTCGATCGGCCTGAATGCGCAGAACCAGAACCGCGAAGTCGATCTGAACCTGTTCCCCACCGAATTCTTCACCCAGCTCACGGTGAGCAAGACACCCACCGCGAGCATGCTCGAAGGCGGCGTTTCCGGTGTGGTGGACATGCGCAGCGCGCGGCCGTTCGATCGCCCCGGCGTGCACTTCACCTATCAGGCGCAGGCCGACTGGAACAGCACCAGCGAAAAAACCACCCCACGCGGCGCCTTCATGGGCAGCTGGACCAATGAAGCAGGCACTTTCGGCGCCTTGTTTGGGGTGGCTTCGGTGCGCAGCAAACTTGGCGTGCGCGGTTTCGAGAGCGTGGGCTGGACCAATCCCGGCCTCACCTACACCCAGTGCGGCCTCGCGCCGCCGGCAGGTACGCCGGCCACCAACCAACCGGCGGCGTGCAACGTCAATGGCGGCGGCAACTGGCGCATTCCCGACACGGTGCCCGCCACTGCCGGCAGCGGCCTCACCACCGGCGAAACCATCGACGCCGCCTGGCTGCTGGCGCGCAACCCGGGCCTGAGCATCGACCAGATCAGCGATGCGCTGATCCCGCGTCTGGGCCGCAGCGTCTACATGAGCGGCGATCGCGACCGCGATGCGTCGGTGATGTCGCTGGAATGGCGCCCGTCCGACAACATGCATTTTTATCTGGACACGCTGTACTCCGAAGCCGAGCGCACCACCGAGCGGATCAGCATGAATCTGATCGGCCGCAACGGCAACATGATCCCGCTCGGCATGCAGGTGGATCAGAACAACGTGGTGACCAGCGCCACCTTCGCCAATGCGCAATATTTCTTGGAAGCGCGCCCGTACCATGAAAACGTCAAGTTCTGGAGCGTCAATCCTGGTGCGGAACTGCTGTTTGGCGCCGAGCAGGACATCAAGCTCAATGTGCAGGCCAATGCCACCCGTAGCTGGCTAGCGCGCGAATCGCCCAGCATCCTGGTCACCTCGCCGTTCACCACCGTGGATTACCGCAACGAAGGCGGCGACCGCCCCAGCATCACCAGCCCGCTCGATCTCAACGACCCCAATCTGGGCTGGGGCTGGACGGGTGGCCGGGTCAATATCCAGAACGAAAAGCGCCAGACCGAAACGCGCGGCGCGCGCGCCGATCTGCAGTTCGGCGAGGACAAGCGCAACGTCAAGATCGGCGCGTCCTACGACATGGCCGAGCGCACCATCCGCGGTTTCGATAACAGCACCGCCTGGGAACAGGTGGTGTGCCGCGGCAACGGCGGCAACGTGTGCAATGGCGGCGCCGGCTCGGCAATCCCGAACTCGGCCCTGGCCAGTTATCTGAAACCCGGCCCAGACGGCTTCATCACGGCCGACTTCTCCCGCTTCCTGGCCGACACCAACTACTACGCGCTGCGCGATGCCGCACCGGAGAGCAACTCGGCCAACACCGGCGCTTCGACCGGCGGCATCCGCGAAAAAAATCTGGGCTTCTACATCGAGACCAACGCCGAAGCCGACGTCTGGAACCGCACCATGCGCTTCAACGCCGGTGTGCGCTATGTGACCACCGACCAGACCATTACCGGCCCGGTCACCATCAATGGTGTCCGCAGCGTGCAGGTGCTGGATTCGGATTACAAGGAAACCCTGCCCTCGTTCAACGTGGCGTGGGACGTGGCCGACAAGGTGGTCGTGCGCCTGTCCAGCTCGCGCACGCTGACCCGCCCCGATCCCAGCGCGATGCTGCCAAACACCAATTTCAGCGACCCTTCCGCGCAGACCGCCACGCAGGGCAATCCGAACCTCAAGCCGTATCTATCGACCAATGTGGACTTCGGCGGCGAGTGGTACACCGGCGGCGAAGGCTATGTGGGCCTGACCCTGTTCAACAAGCGCATCACCGGCTTCACCGTCAACGGCATCCGCCGCATCCCGTTCAACGACCTGGGCGTGAACTACGACACCCTGTTGCCGATCCAGCAGGCCGGCCTGGCCCAGCGCGGCGGCCCCAATGCGGCCACCGTGGATGTGCAGACGCAGGTCAATGCCGATGGTGTGCTCAATATCCGCGGCACCGAGGCCATCTGGGTCCAGCCGCTGGACAAGCTGTTCGATGGCCTGGGCTTCAGCCTCAACTACACCCACGTCAACCAGCAGTCCGAAGGCGAAGGCGTGCCGGCGGTGGCCGTCGGTGTCGCGCCCAACCTCTGGAACGGCACCGTCTACTGGGAAAAGGATGCAGCCTCGATCCGCCTGTCCTACACCTGGAACGACGACATGGTGATCTCCGGCGCCAACCAGAACGGCATCCCCTATGCCCGCCTCAATGCCGACGCGCGCGGCCAGCTCGATATGTCGGCGAGCTACGCACTGGATTGGCTGCCGTCCAAGCCGCAGATCACGCTCAACGTCACCAATATCACCAACGAACCGTTGCGCACGACCTTCGCCTGGCCCAACGCCACCTACGACCTGTATGAGCCCGGGCGCACCGTCATGCTCGGCATCCGCGGTACCTTTTGAGTGTTGTCGTCATCGGTCGCCGTTCCTCCCAGCGGCGACCGGTGGCGCAATGCGCGCCGCGGCGTTTTCCGCAGCATCCTTCGAGTCCGCCCCACCTCATGAACGATCGGTCACAGCAGCTCTCCTTGCGCGAAAAGATCGGCTACAGCCTGGGCGACCTGGCCGCCAATCTGATCTTCCAGACGCTGGTCACTTTCCTGGCGTTCTTCTACACCGATGTGTTCCGCATTCCTGCAAGCGTGGCAGCGACGCTGATCTTTGTGGTCGGCATGCTGGGCGCATTCGTGTTTACGCCGGTCATCGGTATCCTGGCCGATCGCACTCACACCCGCTGGGGCAAGTTCCGCCCGTGGATCCTGTGGACGGCGCTGCCCTTCGGGGCGTTGTCGCTGGCCGCCTTCAATACGCCCACGCTCGGCGAGCAGGGCAAGATCGCCTACGCGTTTGCCACCTACACCTTGCTGATGCTGGTGTACGTGGCCAACAACCTGCCGTATTCGGCCTTGAGCGGCGTGCTCACCGGCAGCATGGAGCAGCGCAACAGCTTGTCGGCGTATCGCTTTCTGGCGGTGACCTTTGCGCAGTTCATCATCCAGGTGCTGTTGCTGCCGTTGGTCTTGATCCTGGGCAATGGCGACAAGGCGCAGGGCTTTCGCAACACCATGGCGCTGTTCGCTGCGATCGGCACGCTGTGCTTTTTGATCACCTTTTTCACCACGCGCGAGCGGGTGCTGCCGATCAGCGAACAACGCAACAGCGTGCGCCAGGACCTGACCGATCTGGTCCGCAACAAACCCTGGCTGGTGATGCTGGCGCTCACCATCCTGGTCTTCATCAATCTGGCGATGAAGGGTGGGATGTACATCTACTACTTCAAGTACTACCTCGACGCGAATGCGTTGACGCAGTTTCTCGATCACGCCGGCTTCAACCGCTTCATCGCCGGCATCAACAGCGTACTGACTGGCGCCGGCATGAGCGCGTTGCAGTGGCCACAAGATGCACCGACTTCCGCATTTAGCGTCTTCAGCGCCGGCGGCATCCTGGCGATGATCGTGGGCATCGGCTTTTCCAAACGCCTGGCCGACCGCCATGGCAAGCGCAATGTGTTCGGCGGCGCGCTGCTGATCTCCACGCTGTTCCTGCTGGCGTTCTATCTGTACCCACCCAATGCGATCGGTTGGGTGTTCGCCTCCTACGTCCTGCATGGGTACTTCTACGGCATCACCATTCCGTTGCTGTGGGCGATGATCGCCGATGTGGCCGATTACTCGGAGTGGAAGAACCACCGCCGCGCCACCGCGATCATCTTCTCGGCGATGTTGTGCGGCTTGAAGATCGGCCTGAGCGTAGGCGGTGCATTGGTCGCCGGCGTCCTGGCGTTGTATGGCTATGACGCAGCATTGCCTCAGCAAAGCGCGGCCGTCACCAACGGCATCCGTCTGGCCATCAGCGTGTACGCCTCGCTCCCGTTTCTGCTCGGCACCGCACTGCTGGCGCTGTACGAGATCGACAAAGCGCTGGAAGCCCGCATCGAACACGAACTGGGCGTGCGCCGACACACCGTCCCGCTCGCCACCGTCTGACCTCCCCTCCCACTTCATGCACAGGTACGCGCATGTCCGATGAACTGCAAGCCGCTAATCTGCAGGCGCTGGCGCGCACCGCCATTTCCGCACCGCTGGTGACCCATCTCTACACCGCCGACCCGTCCGCACATGTATTCGACGGTGCGTTGTATATCTATCCCTCGCACGACCTCGATGCCGGCGTGGCCTTCAGCGACGACGGCTCGCATTTCGACATGGCGGACTACCACGTGCTGCGCATGGCGCACCCGGGTGCAGCGGTGGAAGACCTCGGGCAAGTGCTGCACGTGCGCGATGTGCCCTGGGCGCAGCGGCAGATGTGGGCACCGGATGCGGCACAACGCAACGGCAAGACCTATCTGTACTTTCCCGCAAAACGCGCCGATGGCATGTTCCAGATCGGCGTGGCGGTGGGCGATCGCCCCGAAGGCCCGTTCGTCGCCGAGCCGCAGCCCATCGCCGGGACGTACTCGATCGACCCGGCCGTGCTTGCCGCCGACGACGGCGCGCATTACCTCTACTTCGGCGGCATCTGGGGCGGCCAGCTGCAGCACTACCGCGACAATGCCTATGCGCAAACGCATCAGGAACCGGTGGGCGACGCACCCGCACTCGGCCCACGCGTGGCGCGCCTGCACGAGCACATGACCGAACTGGCCGAACCCAGCCGCGAAGTCGTCATCCTCGACGAGCACGGCACCCCACTGCGCGCAGACGACCACGCCCGCCGTTTCTTCGAAGGCCCCTGGGTCCACCAACACGCCGGCCGGTACTACCTGTCGTATTCCACCGGCGACACCCACCAGATTTGCTACGCCACCAGCGACTCACCCTACGGCCCGTTTATCTATCGAGGCGTGCTGCTCGCACCGGTGGTCGGCTGGACCACGCATCACTCCATTTGTCTGTTCCAGGAGCAGTGGTATCTGTTCTATCACGACAGCGTGCTCTCGGGCGGTCAGACGCATCTGCGCAGCATCAAGATGGCGCCGCTGGCGCATGCTGCAGATGGAACGATCGCGACGATTTATCCGTATGGGGAAGATGCGGTGTCGCCTTGGTGAGTGCTGTTGGGTAACCGGCTGCCGCGACTCCAACCAGTCGTCATGACTCGACCGCCGTGGCTGAACGACACGTCCCGTCACCGCTGCGCTTCCAGGGCGCGTCGTGAGCCTCGTTGCGGCTGATCGTCGACCCGGCGCTCACCGCGCGGTGAGCGCGCGTTTGCTGGCATGCGCAAGGCGTCGGCGCGGCTCTTGAACGCCGCCATGACGTACCGAGCGTTACCGTCGTCCCACTGGCGAGAGGGCCAGCGTGCGCCCAGTCCGGAACTGCATCGCATGGGGTCGCATCCGGACGCACTGCAATGCCGTAGGCCTGTCTACGGATTCTTCAGGTGGAGGTTGCCATGCGAGGTGGTTCGATGCTGTTGTTGCTGACCTTAGCGGTCTATGGGAGTGCGAGTGGGAGCGAGTCGCGTGCCGCCCTGCCCCGTGCAGATAGCGTCGATGTACCGCGCTTCATGGGCGACTGGTACGTCATCGCGCATATTCCGACCCGCCCGGAACGCAATGCCTACGACGCGGTGGAGAGCTACGCGCTGCGACCGGATGGTCGCATCCAGACCACCTTCACGTATCGCAAGGGCAGCTTCCAGGCGCCGCTCAAGTCGATGCATCCGATCGGCCAGGTGGCGAAGCAGGGCAATGGCGCGCTCTGGCGCATGCAGTTCTTCTGGCCGTTCAAGGCCGAGTACGTGATCGCCTGGCGGGATGCGGAGTATGCGCAGACCATCGTGGCGCGCAGCAAGCGCGATTACGTCTGGTACATGGCGCGTACCCCACAGGTCTCCGATGCCGACTATCAGCAGGCCGTTCAACGCATTGCCGCAATGGGCTACGACGTCTCACAGCTACGACGTGTGCCGCAGTCGGCGCGCTGATGCAAAAGCGCCCATGGGGAATCTGCACGCCGTGCAGTCCTCGAGCCGGCCGAGCGCCTCAGGCGTCGTTCGCGTCCACAGAAAGTTCCCATCCATCGTTCAAGCCGCCCAAGGGCTTGGCCTCGGTTGCCAAGTCGTCCTCGAATGCCGAAATCGCCTTGTACGACGGCGCCATGGTCGGATAGACCGTCACATCCATGGGAAACGCCGTATTTTCCGGGTAATGACAGCAGCGAACTTTCTGCTCGAAGCGAAGCATCTTCACCGAGAACTCAAGCGCCGATTCCTTGCTGGGGAAGACGACTGAAAAAGCGATTTCCCGCGGCTTTGAAAGGTCGACACCTTGCTGTGCGATATGCCAGAGCGTGTCGCCGTTATCGTCTTTGGGATACAGAATCAGATCTCGCTGCATGATGCTCTCATCAAGTGTTGGTCGGGAAGGCCTGTGACGCCAGGATCTTCGCCGTCGGGCGAGAAAGCCAGCGTCGATGGTTCCAAAAGGCGCCACGGCGATGCGTCCCTGCCCGGCTCCCTGCTGACCGAGTCATCGCAATCAGGAGAAGCTCGCCCGTGGAGAGGAGGCACGCGATTACGCAACAAGGGTCTTGAACGGCGCCGCTAGTGCTCGACTGGCAGCGCTCCCTCTCGCCGGCCGCTCGGATCGGCAACGCGTCGCAGGAAGTCATCCAGCATCCGCGAGCGACATCGCGCAACCGGCATGCCATCGCGCTGCGCGACGCGAGGCGTGCTCGAACAGATCCGCGAGCAGTTCGCCGAAGTTCTCTGCACCGCCGCCCAGCTCGCGATTGATGCTCACCTGCAGCTGTTCATTCGCTGCCCACAGACGCAGCAGTTCGAAGGCCTCCGGATCGGCCAGTGCGCCGGGCGGGACAATCAATTCTCCATCGTGCATGTCTTCGCTCGTCGGGGGCGAACGTTCACGCGGTGTGGTCGCCGCCTCGCATTCGCCGGCGCGCGCACGCGCGACATCAGTGATCAGTCGCAGTGGGGCGATAACAGATGCCGGCTCAGGCAGGCGCCTGCTGCTCCACCGAGTGCCTCAAGGCACCCAGATCAAATTCATCACCTGCGGATCGGCGGTCACCTTGACCAGCTTGCCGCTGGGGCCGAACTGCACCTGGTACTCGGAGAAGCTGTCGCGCCAGTAGCGCCACAGCGAGGCGTCCAGGTTGGGGTTTTCGCTGCTGATCGGATAGCCGACCGCCATCAGCACCTGTTCGCGGGTCATGCCGCCGGTGAGCTTGCCATCGGCGATGGCCTGGCGAATCTTGGGCGGAAAGGTGGCGAGCTTGAGCTTGGGGTCGGCGGTGACCACATAGCGGGCGGCGAAGGTGGTGTTGTCCAGGTCGCGGCTGTAATCGTTGCCGATGGACTGCTTTTCGCCGGCGATCTTGAGGTTGACGCGGTTACGGCCGAAGCCGGTGACGCTGACCGGGGTGCCGACCGGGAGCATGCGTTTGCCGTCTTCGGCGTAGTTGCTGTCGCTGATCCAGCTGCCGTCGGTGCGCAGGTTGCAGCACAAAAAGCCGTCGTACTTGGCGACATCGGCGGCGCTGGCCAGGTTGGCGGCGGTCAACAGGCCCAGGGCCAGCAGGGACGAATGCAGACGCATCGAAAGACTCCTTTCTCGACGGCCGTGGCCGCGCGGCAATGATGGACGAGGCGCGCCGCCGTTTCCCCGCGGCGCGCGGGCATTGTCGCAGCCCCGGGCCGCTTGGCAAGCGCGGGTGACGCGTGCAGCCCGGGGTTGTGTATGCTCGGGGGGTGGACACCCTGTCAACCGCCGAGATCGTCGAGCAGATCGCCGAGTTGCGACGCGCCCACCGCGCGTTGGACGAGGAGATTCAGCGCGTGCCCGCCAATCCGGAAGACGAGCTGCAGATGAAGCGCCTGAAGAAGCGCAAGCTGCAGATCAAGGACAACATCATCCGGCTGGAGATGGAGCTGGTTCCCGACGAGCCGGCATAGCACGCGCCTGCGGTTGGGTTTGCTTTTTGTGGTGCGCGGGCACTCGTTGCGGCGGCGCGGTCCACGCATGGCCGGCGCGGCGCTCCCTCATCCGCCCGACCCTTCCGCGGCATGCGGGGGAAGGGAGTGAGTTGGCGGCATTCGAGCAGCTGGCGTCCTCGATCCCGTAGGAGCGCGCCCGAGCGCGACGGGCCTTCCCGGGAAGGCTTCGTCGCGCTCGGGCGCGCTCCTCCACTAAGTTGACCGTCTGGCTTTCGACGATGCCGCGTGTGATTGTGTCCGTCGGCTGCGGGGGCTCAGCCTGCGCGCAACAGGATCTTGCCGCGACGCCCCGGTTCGGCGCTGGCGGCGGCTGCCTTGGCGGCGTCCTGCAGGTCGTACACCGCTTCCACCGGCAGGGCCAGGCTGCCATCCAGGGCCGCCTTGAGCAGTTCGCCGATCATGCGGCGCTTGTCCTCGGACTTGGTGGCGGCCATGACCTTGCTGCCCCAGAAACCGCGCACCGTGGCCTGCTTGAAGATCACATCGCCACTGGCGATCTCCAGCGGTTCGCCGGTCATCGAGCCGAACGAAATCAACTCGCCGCCTTCGGCAAGCAAGCCCATCAGCTCGCCTGCCGCCTTGCCGGCAACCGAGTCGATCGCGCGCACGATCGGCGCATCGCCGGCCAGCGCGCGCACGCGGTCCTGCCAACCGTCTTGCGCAGTCGACACCGCATTGCCGATGCCCAATGCCTTGAGTTCGTCCACGCCGGCATCGCGACGCACCAGATTGATCACGTTGATGCCGCGTGCCGCCGCGAGCATGGCGACGGTCTTGCCAACCGCGCCGTTGGCCGTGTTTTGCACAATCCAGTCGCCTTTCTGGACATGCAGGAACTCGATCAGCATCAACGCGCTCAGCGGCATGGCGATGAGCTGGCAGCCACGGTCGTCATCCAGTGCACCGGGCAGTGGGACCACGCCGGTCGCCTCGGCCAGAAAGTAGTCGGCCCAGCTCTCGTGCACGCCGGCAGCGACGACGCGCTGGCCGACCTGCAGGTCCTGGACGCCTTCGCCCAGCGCATCGATCACGCCAGACCCTTCGCTGCCGCCGATCGCCGGCAACGTGGGCTTGTAGCCGTAGTTGCCGCGCACCGTCCACAGGTCATGGTTGTGGATGGGCGAACGCCGCATCGCGATGCGGACCTGGCCCTTGCCGGGTTGCGGTGTGGGCCGCTCGCCAAGTTCGAGCACCTTGGCCGGGTCGCCGAACCGGGTGTGGATGGCTGCGCGCATGCAAGTCTCCTGCCGGCGACGCCCGTGGTGCAACGCAGCCGATCACAGTGAAGGGTGCTGCGATGCTAACGGGAGCGCTGCAAGCGCCCGATGAAACGAACGGAACCGCTGCGTGAAGGCGGCAGGCGTCTCGCCAACACCCCGCCACGCGCCCAACGCCTCCCACAGGGCTTGAAGGCGTTCGCCAACGGCTTACTGCGGTGGCACGACCACGTCCGGCTTGGCCGCTGCCGGGCTGACGCGTTCGATGGTGTGGCGCAGTTCGCGGCCCAGAATGAACTTGGCGTCCTTGGCCCAGGCATCCAGGCGCTCGTCGAACATCAGCTTGCTGTTCTCGTCCGGCCACACCAGGCGCAACTCGCGCAGTTTCTGGATGAAGCCGCGGAACAGCGTCTTGTCGAAGAACTCCGGCGCGGCCGGTGCGTACAGCAGGCTCAGACGCTGCGCGGCCTGTTGGCACAGGCTTTCCAGTTCGCCGGCACCGAGCACGCCGGGGCCGTTCTTCACCAGCACCGAAATGGCGATGTAGTAGCGCTCGAAGGCCTGTTGCAGCGAGTGGCCGATCGCACGCAGGCGGAACACTTCGTCGGTCTGCCCGGTGTTGCGTGCCAGGATCCCGCCGTCGTCGTCGGTGACGTTGAGCAGCAGGCCTTCGCGCACGAACATGTCGATGGTCTGTTCGATGCGTTCGGCAAAGCGGTCTTCGCTCCACGGCAGGAACAACTCGGCCTGCAGGAACGGATACACCGTGCGACCCAGGCGCAACAGACCGGCGCGGCTCATGCGGCGGTTGTTCTGGAAACAGCACGCCACCCACGAGGAGGCCGTGAACAAATGCAGCACGTTGTTGCGGAAGTAGCTCAGCAGCACCGCCGTATCGCCGCTGACGCTGAGCACATCGCCCAGCGGATGCGACACGCGCGTGAGCACGTTGATCTCTTCGGCGTGGGTGATGATGCGCGCGGGCGTATGCGGGGTGACGGTGACGCGGTCCGAGTAGGGCATTTCGGCCAGCAGCTTCTTGCACAGCTCGATCTGCGCGATCAGATCGGCCTCGCCCATCGCGTGCTTGGGCGTGGACAGCAAGGCCAGCGCCAGCAGGTTGATCGGATTGACGTCGGCGGCGCAGTTGATGCGGGTCTGGATCTGCGTCGACAGCATGTCCACCGCGGGCGCCAGCCAGGTGGGTTTTTCGTCTTCCGGCAGCGGCTGGCCGTCCCAGTCGGGCGCGTGCTTGGCCAGCACGTCGTTGAGCGCGATCGGCTCGCCGAAGTTCACCACCACCTGGCCGTAGTTCTGCTTGAGCACCTTGGGAATGGACCACAGCAGGCCCCAGATGGATTCCTTCTCCTTGGGCCGGCCGGTGAGCTCGTCCAGGTAGCTGTTGCCTTCCATCAACTTTTCGTAGCCGATGTACACCGGCTGGAACAGCACCGGCTTGCGCGGCTGGCGCAGATACGCGCGCAGGGTCATCGCGATCATGCCGCCCTTGGGCTGCAGCAAACGCCCGGTGCGCGAACGCCCGCCTTCGACGAAGTATTCGATGGAATAGCCGCCGGCCACCAGCTGGGCGACGTATTCGCTGAGCACGGCCGAATACAGCGCATTGCCCTTGATCGAGCGACGGATGAAGAACGCGCCGCCCTTGCGCAGCAGCGTGCCGACCACCGGCAGGTTGAGGTTGATGCCGGCCACGATGTGCGGCGGCACGATGCCGCGTTCGTAGAGCAGGTAGCTCAGCAGCAGGTAGTCCATGTGGCTGCGGTGGCTGGGCACGTACACCACTTCGTGTCCGGGTGCGGCCTGTTTAAGCTTGTCCAGGTGATGCACCAGCACGCCGGCGTAGATGCGGTTCCACACATGGGTCAGCAGGAAGCTGGCCGAGCGCACCACCGGGCTGGAATAGTCGGCGGCGATTTCCCACGCATAGGCATGCGCCTTGCGCCAGGCATCGACCGGCTTGGAATTGTCGCGCTTGGCCTGGATGGCGATGGCCTCGCGTACCGACTCGGCGGCCAGCACCTGGTCCACCAGCAAGCGGCGGGTAGACAAGTCCGGGCCGATCACCGCTTCGCGGATGCGCCGGAAGTGCGTGCGCAACACGCGCTGCAACTTGCGCAAGGTGCGCTCGGGCGGCAGCCCTTCGGCCATGGTCTGGCGCAGCGAAATCGGCGGAGCGAAGCGCACGATGGTGGTGCGGCCGTTGAGCAAGACCGACAGCAGGCGCCGGAAGCGGCCAACCAGCGCCCAGTTTTCGGAGAACAGCACCGCAAACCAGCCGCTCTGCTTGTCCGGCGCGCGGCCGACGAAGATCGACACCGGCACCAGATGCACGTCCAGGTCGGCGCGCACGCGGTGCGCCTGCAGCAGCTTGGCCAGCGAATCGGAATGGGTCTTGCCGCCGCGCTGCTCGGGAATCAGCGAATTGCTGCTGCTGCGCCGTGAGAGCGCCAGGTAGGCGCGCTTGCGCTCCAGCGGGTCGCCCGGCAACGGCACCAGCGGCGACGGCAGGCCGACTTCGCGACAGGCCTTGTCCAAAATCAGCGCGTTGGACATGCCGTAGTCTTCCAGCACGTACACGACCGGGCGGCCGTCGTCGTAGCGACCGGGCTGGTCCGGCTCGATGGTCAGGCTCAGCCAGGGGTCTGCCAGACGGCCGAGCAGGCGCGCCCACCAGGGGCGCTTGGCGCTGCGCGCAGCGGCAACGCCGGGGGCGATCGATGGCGCAACCGCTGGCGGTACCGGCTCGGCGAGCGGCAATGCCGCCGTCGTGGCGCCGGTGTCGGCTGCGGCAGTGCTGGGCGGGCTGGGCTGGCCGTCCGGAAACGGCAGGGGATTCTGTTCTGGCATCACGGTCATTATCGCCCAGCCGGGCGGTGCCCGGTGTCGGCAGGCTTCGCCGGCGCGGCCGCTGCGGTGTCGGGCGCTGCAGTGGCGCTGGGTAGGGGCGCGGGCTGGGCATCGAGCAGCGCCTGTACTTCGTTCTGGGTCTGCAGCTGGTACCAGTGGCCATCGCGCTTGATCAGCGCAACGTTCAGATCGATATCGTGGGCGGCCAGCGGATAGCGCAGCCGTACCTGGGCGGTGTCGGCATCCTGCTTGATCAACCCGGTCCGCAGCGCGTCCAGGCTGCTGTCGATCGACAGGTCGTAGCGCTCCAGCACCTTCTTGCAGGTTTCCCAGAACGGCCCGAGCCGGCGCAGGCTTTCTTCCATGCCCAGCCGCTGCAGGTCGGCATCGGAGGTGATGCCGGTGGCGCGCGCGGCGGTCGTCAGGTCGGCGATGCTGGCCTTGGCGCGGGGGCGATCGGCCAGCGGCGCGGTGGCAGCCCACGCGCTCAAGGCGTCGACCAACTGCACGTAATGGGCGCGCTGCTCGGGCTGGTAGTCGTTGCGGCTACGCAGGTATTGCACGCCGAACTGGCCCAGCGATTGCGCGGCCTGGGCGATGCCCTGCGCCTGGCCGGCCAGCTGCGCATCGAAGGCCTGCTGCAGGCGGCGTTCGGCATTGGGCGCCGACAACGACCCGAGCAGCGCGCCGACTTCATTGGGCAGCGGCAGTTCGGTCAGCGGCCAGCGGCTTGCACCGCCGCGCCACGCCGCCTCCAGCTGGGTGTATTGCGCAGGCGTTACCCGGATGCGCGCGTATGCCACCAGATCGTTGCGCCGCAGCGGCAGGGTCATCGCCTGCATCGCCGCGGCCGGCTCGGCCTTGGCGCCGGGCAGTGCCGGCGCGGTCTGGTTGCGCTGGCAGCCGCTCACGCACAGCGCGGCCAGCAGCAGCCACGCAGCGGAGTGGAACCGCCCTGCGCGGGCGGTAGGTAGCGACATGCGCACGATGTTCCCCCTGATCGATCGGCGCATCTTGCTGTCTGGATGCATTGGCGGCAAGGCGGGCCTGAACCGTGCGCCAGGGTATGGTGCGCAGATGTTACGTTTTCGTAGTTCCTGGCATGTTGTCGACCAGTGTCCGACATTGGCTGCCGATGTCTTATTCGGACAAACTTGTCCAGCGAGCGGGCTGCAGCCCTTGCGCCACTTGCGTTTGACCTCATGCTGCGGCGCATCATGTAAGCGATTGCAGTTCCTGCTAGCGTGCGCTGCATCTCGCTTGGGGGTCACCATCAGATGGGGCTGATGTCATGCATGTGCCTGTCCGACACGGGCGCTCGGTGCCAGCAGGCCGTGCGCCTTACCCCGGCGCGCGGCGCCACGTGCGTTGACCTGGAGAACGCCACAGCATGAGTCGGCCACGGTCCGAAGGCGGCAGCGTCACCATCAAGGACGTTGCGCGCGAAGCGCAGGTGTCGGTGGCGACGGTCTCGCGCACCATGAACGGGCATCAGCACGTGGCCGAGTCGGTGCGCGAGCGTGTCCTGCAGGTGGCGCGTGCGCTCAATTACATCCCGCACCACGCCGCGCGCAGCCTCAGCAGCCGGCGCACCCACACCATCGGGGTGGTGCTGCCGGACCTGCATGGCGAATTCTTTTCCGAATTGATCCGCGGCATCGATCAGGTGGCGCGCGACCAGGGCTACCACCTGCTGGTGTCCAGCTCGCACGGCGACCCGCAGGCGCAGCGCCGGGCACTGGAGCGCCTGCCCGGGCGCGTGGACGGGGTGGTGGTGATGTCGCCGTCGCTGGGCGATTCGGGCGTGCATGAAGACGCGCTGCCCGGCGGCCTGCCGGCGGTGCTGCTCAATTGCGCGGGTAGCGCGAGCCAGCGCCCGGTGCTCAATGTGGACAACTACGGCGGCGCGCGGGTCATGACCCGGCATCTGCGCGACAGTGGCCACCGCCGCATCGCCTTCATCGCCGGGCCGGACGACAACTTCGATGCGCATGAGCGCCTGCGCGGGTATCGCGACGAACTGGCGCTGGACCCGGCCGTGCAGCCGTGGGTCTTGTCCGGCAACTTCGACGAAGAATCCGGTTACCGCGCCGGCCAGGCGTTGGCCCGGGACACGCGGCCCGACGCGGTGTTCGCCGCCAACGACATGATGGCCTTGGGCTGCCTGTTCGCGCTCGGCCATGCCGGGCTCAAGGTGCCGCAGGACATTGCGCTAGCCGGATTCGACGACGTGCCGATGGCGCGCTACGTGCTGCCTGCGCTGACCACGATGCGGGTGGATATCGCCGGCCTGGGCGCGCGCGCACTGCAGTTGTTGCTGGGCCAGCAATTGGTCGATGCGCCTGCACCGCCTGCCGAAGCCGCACCGCCGGCATTTTCGCAGATGGTTCCGGAGCTGATCGTGCGTGCCTCCAGCGCCGCCCGTAGCACACCCGGACATTGACAACGATGCGCCACATCGCATCTTCACGAATTATTTACGCTTTCTTATGTTTTTTATAACTCTATCGTTGCCGCTACCGCTGCTCGATCGTCCTTGGAAATAACGCGTCACCCTGCGCCACGCCGACCACGCTGCCGGTACGCGCCTGATCCCTGGGAGGGGGAAGTCATGAAGACCTACCGTACCGTCTCCACCCTGCCGGCGCGTCGCCTGCTGTGCTGCGCCCTGGCCGCGTCGTTGCTGGCTGCCAGCCCGGCCATGGCGCAGTCCAGTAACGCCACCCTGCGCGGGCAAGTGGCCGCGTCCCAGGCTGGCACTACCGTGACCGCCACCAACGTCGCCACGGGCACGACGCGACGCGTGGCGACCGGGCCGGACGGCAGTTATGCCCTGGTTGGCCTGCCGCCGGGCACCTACAAGGTGGATGCCGGCCCGGGCACCGAGAAGACGGTGACCTTGTCGGTGGCCTCGTCGGTGAGCCTGAATCTGGGCAGTGGCGGCGAGACGACCACGCCCGCCGATGGCACCGCCACCACCCTGGACACGGTCAAGGTCACCGCCACCTCGCTGCAGGAGGTCAAGACCTCTGAAGTGGGCACCAATGTGTCGCTCAAGCAGATCAACACGGTGCCGCAGCTGACGCGCAACTTCCTGGAGTTCGCCGACACCGTGCCCGGCATGCAGTTCGAGACCGACCCGAACGGCAACAGCCGCATCCGCGGTGGCGCGCAGGCCAGCTCGGCGGTCAACGTCTACATCGACGGCGTGGGCCAGAAGAGCTATCTGTTCGGCGGCGTCTCCGGCCAGGAGCAGAGCGCGGGCAACCCGTTTCCGCAGCTGGCGATCGGCGAGTACAAGGTCATTACGTCCAACTACAAGGCCGAGTTCGACCAGGTGGGGTCGGCGGCGATCGTGGCCTCCACCAAGTCTGGCGGCAATGAGTTCCACGGCGAGATCTTCGGGCGCACCACCAACACCGATTTCCGCGCGCGTCAGGCCGACGAGCGCGCCGGTGCGCCCAATGCCGACGGTAGCAAGCGCCAGACCCACCAGGACGAATACGGCATGGCCTTCAGCGGGCCGATCGTCAAGGACAAGGCGCATTTCTTCGTCAGCTACGAAGGCAAGGGCTTCGAGGTGTCGGCCAACCCGGTCTCGGTGCCGGACAGCTTCAGCGCATTGAGCGACGACCTGCCGGCCGGCGTGCAGAGCCGCCTGGGTTCGGTCACCCGTCCGTTCAAGGAAGACCTGTACTTCGGCAAGATCGACTGGGACGTTGGCGAGAACGATCGCCTGGAGTTGACCGCCAAGTACCGCGACGAGAAGAGCCGCGACGACGTGGGCGACCGCAACACCGCCATCGCCGGCAAGAACAACCTCAACACCGAAGAGCGCTACGACCTGCGCTGGCAGCATTTCGGCGAACGTTACGTCAACGAGGCGCGTGTCTCCTACGAGGACGTGCTGTTCAACCCCAATGCCTTCACCCTGGGCAACCAGAACATCTATACCCGCGGCGTCGCCGAAGACGATGTGCTGATCCGCGACAACGCCACCAGCGGCCTGGCGATCCAGCGCAAGGGGCAGAAAGGCCCGAGCTTCCAGAACGACCTGACCTTCAACAGCATCGACTGGCACGGCAGCCACGTCATCAAGATGGGCGTGAAGTACAAGGAAGTGGAGCTGACCCAGAGCGAAAACGCGGCGGTCAATCCTTCGTTCTACTATTCGGTGGCCGATGGCCTGGGAACCTCGGCGATTCCGTACCAGGTGAAGTTCAATCTGCCGTTTGCCGGTGCGGCGCCGTCGGTGACAACCAAGAGCAAGCAGCTGGGCCTGTACATCCAGGACGATTGGGACGTCAACGACAAGCTGCAATTGAACCTGGGCGTGCGCTGGGATGGCGAGAAGATTCCTTCGTATCTGGACAACGTGACCCCGCCGGAAGTGGTGGCGGCCTTGAACGGCCCCGGCACCGACCCGACGGTGAGCGCCACCTACGCCGAGCAACTGGCCAAGGGCGGCGTCAACATCAACGACTACATCAGCAACGGCCATAACCGTAAGCAGGACAACAACAACTTCGCGCCGCGCCTGGGCTTCTCCTACGATTTCCGCGGCGACGAATCGCTGGTGTTGTTCGGCGGTGCCGGGCGCAGCTACGACCGCAACCTGTTCGACATACTGGGACTGGAGCAGGTCAAGTCGGCGCTGGCGCAGTACACGCTCCGCTTTGCCGAAGCCGCGCCCGGCTGCACGCCGGCGCCGGGCACCTGCGTCAACTGGAATCCGGCCTACCTCAGCGATCCGGCAAGCCTCGGCAGTCTGGTCAATTCAGGGGTGCGCAACGGTGAAATCGACCTGCTCAACAACGATCTGAAGACGCCTTATTCCGACCAGTATTCGCTGGGCCTGCGCACGCGGCTGGGCGAATGGAACACCTCGGCCACGGTGTCCTACATCCATAGCAAGGACGGTCTGATCCTCACCTTGGGCAACCGCTACCCCAATGGCGATTTCTTCCAGAATGGCGGCCAGCCGTGGAACGAGAATCCGCCGGGCTTCGGTTCGCTGCTGATCGGCAATAACGGCGTGGAAACCAAGACCGGCCAGCTGCTGCTGTCGGCCGACAAGCCCTATACCCAGGAAAGCGGCTGGGGGTTGACTGCGGCCTACACGTTCTCGCGCGCACGCGGTAACCGTGGCAACGATGATCGCTACGGGTTCGATGCGGCCACCATCGCCGACTACCCGTTCCTGGATCTGAACGCAGTGCCGCGCCATCGCCTGGTACTGACCGGCATCTACGATCTGTTCTGGGGCATCAGCGCCTCGGCCAAGCTGACCCTGGCCACGGTGCCGCCGCGCAATGAAGCGGTGTCCTACGACCAGTACGGCGGCCAGCCATCGGACAACATCCGTATCGTCTCGGTGGATGCACCGGGCGGCAAGTTCATCGCCGGCGGCGACATCTTCGGCACGCGGCAGCTGGATTTGTCGCTGTCCAAGGATATGCATGTCACCGAGGCGTTGACCGTGCAGGTGCGCGGGGATCTGATCAATGCGCTCAACTTCCGCAACTACGACCAGTACGCCATCGACTGGGGCCAGAACGGCGTCTACAACCCGCGCGCCAGCATCAATCAGTACGGCGCGCTGTCCACCTCGCCGCGGACGCTGTTCCTGAGCGCACGCATCATCTGGTAAGTCGCTAGCAACCCCGCCAGCGATGCCAGCACAGGGAGGCCGCCTGTGCTGGCCTCCGCGCACGGCACGCATCCTGGTGCATCGTTGGTCTTGCATTGCCCGGTGATTGCCGAGGCGCTGCATCGGCCACGCACCGCCACTGCTTCACCCATCTCGACCCGTGCCTGAAGGAGCAAGCACCCGTCACCGCAGACCCTTGTTGTTCTTGCAGCCCTCGCGGCTGTCGTTGCCTGTTGTCCCTGTGTTCCACACCAAAGCACCAACCCAACGCGCCAGTCACTGCACTGCGTCGCGCTTTACCCCTGGGAGGGGGAAAGTCATGAAGAATCACCGCACCGTCTCCACCCTGCCGGCGCGCAGCCTGTTGTGCTGCGCCCTGGCCGCCTCGTTGTTCGCCACCACACCGGCCATGGCCCAGTCCAGCAACGCCACGTTGCGTGGCCAGGTCGCTTCCGCGCAGAACGGCAGCGAAGTCGTCGTCACCAACATCGCCACCGGCTCGGTGCGGCGCGCGCCGGTCAATGCGAACGGCAACTACACCATCGTCGGGCTGCAGCCGGGCACCTACAAGGTCGAATCCAACGGCATCAGCCGCACGGTGACCCTGTCGGTGGCCTCCAGCGCCACCGTCGATCTGGGCACCGAGACGGCCGCTGCGCCCGCAGGCGATGCGACCACGCTGGATACGGTGACGGTCAGCGCGCCGATGATCCGCGACGTCAAGACCTCGGAGGTGGGCAACACCATCAGCGCGCGTCAGATCCAGCAATTGCCACAGGCCACGCGTAACTTCCTGGAGTTTGCCGATACCGTGCCGGGCATGGTGTTTCAGGTCGATGGCAACGGCAACACCAAGCTGCGCGGCGGTGCGTCCAATGCCAGTGCCGGCAATCTGTACATCGATGGCGTGGGCCAGAAGAGCTACGTGCGTAGCGGTGGCGTCGCCGGTCAAAGCGATACGCAGGGCAACCCGTTCCCGCAGCTGGCGATCGGCGAATACAAGGTCATTACCTCCAACTACAAGGCCGAGTACGGCCAGATCAGTGGCGCGGCGATTACCGCGGCCACCAAGTCGGGCACCAACGAGTTCCACGGCGAAGCGTTCTATCGCTATACCGATCAGGATCTACGCGACAAGCGGCCCGACGAAGAAGCCAACGGCAAGATCGATTCGCAGACCAAGGAATACGGTTTCGCGCTCGGCGGGCCGATCATCCAGGACCGCATGCATTTCTTCGTTGCCTACGAAGGCAAGGAAAACGTGGCGCCCAAGAGCGTGCAGCCGAGTTCCGAGGCGGCGGCGTTCGTCAGCCAGCTGCCGGCCAACCTGGCCAGCCAGTATGGCCCGGCCAATATGCCGTTCGAAGAAGACCTGTTGTTCGGCAAGATCGACTTCGAGCCCACCGATCGCGATCGCATCGAGCTGAGCACGATCTACCGCGACGAGACCCAGACCGCCAACGTCGGCGGTACCAACACGCTCGCGCAGGCCACCGACAAGATCAACAAGGACAAGCGCACCAACCTGCGTTGGCAGCACAGTGCCGACAACTGGTTCAACGAGGTCATCGTCGGCACCGAAAATTCGGAGAACAACCCGACCCCGCGCACCCTGGGCAACGGCATCGTCTACACCTATTTCCAGCCGCGTTCCGGTTCCACCGATATCGATGAGCGCACGTTCCTCACCACCGGTTCGGCTGGCGGCAAGAACGCGCAGCGCAAGAGCCAGAAAGGCTGGTTCATCCAGAACGATCTGACCTTCACCAGCTTCCAGTGGCATGGCGAACACACCATCAAGATGGGTGTGAACTACAAGGACATCGAGCTCACCTCGCAGGATGCGGCGGCGTTGAATCCGCAGTTCAGCTATCGCGTCAGCAATGGCAGCATTGACGCCACACCATACCGCGTGGACTTCATCGCGCCCTACACCACGCCAGGGCAGCGCGCCACGGTGGTCTCCCCGTCCAAGCAGTACGGAATCTATCTGCAGGACGACTGGGCCGCCACCGACAAGTTGATGATCAACATCGGCGTGCGCTGGGATTACGAAGACACTCCGGCCTACACCAACTTCGTCACCTCCCAGGCCTTCGTCGACGCGCTGTATGCCAACGATGCAGAAAATCCTGGCCAGCCTTGGGCCAATCGTCTGCTGCCCAGCGGCATCAATGTGGCCGACTACATCAGCACCGGCAACAACCGCAAGAACTTCAAGGATGCCTGGGCGCCGCGCTTCGGTTTCTCGTATGACATCTTCGGCGACGAAGCCGCCATCGTGCATGGCGGTGCCGCGCGCTCCTACGATCGCAACCTGTTCGAACAGTTGGCGCTGGAAACCAGCAAGGCGGCGCTGTCGCCGGTGGCGGTGTATTTAGAAAATCCGGCCACCGGCACCTGCTATCGCGCCGATCGCACCTGCGTGGCGTTCGACCCGCGCTATCTCAACGGCATCGATCAGCTCAACACCATTCCCGGTGTCGCCGGCAGCGCCGAGCTCTTCATGTTCAACAACAAGCTCAAGACGCCGTACAGCGACCAGTACAGCATCGGCATCACCAACCAGGTGGGCGACTGGCTGACCGATGTGACCTTCCAGCGCATCCTCAGCTACGACGGGTTCGCGATGGGTCTGATCAACCGCTATCCGGATGGCTCCTACTTTCAGAATGGCAACGTGCCGTGGGGCGAGCCGGTGCCGGGCTACCAGAACACCATCCTGGGCAGCAACGGCCTGGAGCAGCGCAACAGCCAGGTGCTGTTGTCGGCCGACAAGCCGTACACCAAGGAGTCCGGTTGGGGCCTGACCTTGTCCTACACCCACACCAGCGCGCGCCAGAACCGCAACATCGATGAGCCTTACGGTTTCGACAAGGCCACCATCCGCGGCTATCCGTTCGTCAAATCCGATGCCGTGGCCGCGCATCGCTTCGTCGCTTCCGGCTCGATCGACGGCCCATGGGGCGTGACCTTCGGTGCCAAGCTGGTATTGGCCACGCCCGAGCCGATCAACACGATCGCCTGTTTCGGCTTCACCGATCCCGATGGCGCGACGTGCCAGCAGGTCGGCGTCACCCCGCCGGGCAGCGGCAAGTTCCTGGTCGGCGGCGATATCTGGGGCTACCGCACGGTGGACTTCCAGGCCACCAAGGAGTTCACCGTGGCCGGCGACTTCAAGCTCAATGCACGTGTGAACCTGCTCAACGCATTCAACTTCAAGAACTACAGCGCGTACGCCTACAACGGCTTCGGTAGCAATGGTCAGTTCGCTCCGGACATCGCCATCAACACCAGCGGCGAGATCAACTACGTGCCACGCAGCGTCGTACTGGAGATCGGCGCCAAGTTCTGATGCGTGCCTTGCCACATGCGCCGGGACGGGCGTGTGGTCTGTCGAACGGGGCCAACTGGCCCCGTTCGTGTGTCCGTCCGCTGTCTTGCTCAGGAATGCATCGACATGATTCCCGCTCCACTTCGCAACATCGTCATTGTCGGCGGCGGCACCGCCGGCTGGATGGCGGCCGCCGCGTTTGCGCGCGTGCTTGGGCCCACCTTCAAGGTGCAGCTGATCGAGTCCGAACAGCTGGGCACCGTCGGTGTGGGCGAAGCCACCGTGCCGCACATCAAGGCCTTCAATAACCTGCTCGGCATCGATGAGGCCGAGTTCGTGCGCCAGACCCAGGGCAGCTTCAAACTCGGTATCGAGTTCGTCGATTGGCAACGCCCCGGCAGTACGTACATGCATGGCTTCGGCACCCAGATCGGGCACCCGCTGGGGCTATTGCCGTTCCACCAATACTGGATCAAGCAACACGCGCGCGGTAAAGCGCAGCCGCTGGGGGCGTACACGCTCAACACCGTAGCGGCCACGCGCGGCAAATTCATGACCTCCGCCGGCGATGTGCCGGCCAACTCGCCGCTGGCCAACATCGCTTACGCATACCACTTCGATGCCACGCAGTACGCGCACTTTTTGCGCCGGTATTCGCAGCAGCGTGGCGTTAGCCGCATCGAAGGGCTGGTCGAGCAGGTGCAGCTGCATCCGGAAAGCGGCCATGTGCAATCGCTGCAGCTGGCTTCCGGGCAGGTGGTGCATGGCGACTTGTTCATCGACTGCTCCGGCTTCGGTGGGCTGCTGATCGAGCAAGCGCTGCACACCGGCTATCACGATTTCACCCATTGGCTGCCGTGCGATCGCGCGCTGGCGGTGCCCTGCGAAAAAGTGGGCCCACCGACGCCGTACACGCGCTCCACCGCGCGCGCAGCCGGCTGGCAGTGGCGCATTCCGCTGCAGCACCGCACCGGCAACGGCTATGTGTATTGCAGCGCACACATCAGCGACGACGAAGCTGCCGCCACGCTGCTGGCCAACCTGGACGGCAAGCCGCTGGCCGACCCGCGCCCGCTGCGCTTCACCACCGGGCGGCGCAAGCAGTGCTGGAACCGCAATGTCGTCGCGCTGGGGCTGGCCAGCGGATTTCTGGAGCCACTGGAATCGACCAGCATCCATCTGATCCAGTCCGGCATTTCCAAGTTGCTGGAGCTGTTTCCGCGCGAGGGCATCAGCCCGGTGCTGGTGCAGCGCTACAACGACCGGCTGGCATTCGAGTTCGACCGCATCCGCGACTTTCTGCTGCTGCACTACCACGCCACCGAACGCGACGACAGCGCGTTCTGGTGGCATTGCCGCCACATGCCGATCACCCCCGAGTTGCAGGCCACGCTGGACCTGTTCCGCGACAGCGGGCGCTTCTATCGCAACGCCGAAGAGATGTTCGCCGAGATCAGCTGGGTGCAGGTACTGGTGGGCCAGGGCATCCTGCCGCAGGGGTATCACCCGCTGGTGGACCAGGTGCCCGACCGCGACGCCGAAGGCTTCCTGGCCAGCGTGGCGCAAACCATCTCGCATTGCGTGGATGTGATGCCGAGCCACCAGCAATTCATCGACCGCTATTGCAAGGCAGCGACGTTGCCGTAACTGCCTTTTTGCACTGCGCTTGTACTGATGGTGGCGGGGCAGTTACGGATGGCCGATCACGGATGCACAGATCAAGCATGCACTAACGGCGCAGTCCGCTCGGACGTCCAGGCGATGCATGCTCGCCTGGTGCCGCCAATAACCCGCCATTCGCTGCCATCACGCGACCAGCCATTGCCGTCGGTGGCCGCGACATGCAACGTGACGGCCAAAAAAAAAGGATCGGGCACAAGGCGCGATCCCTTCGAAAACCGGGACAAGCCCGGTGGACAATGAGTGACACAGCTTCCGATTGACATCGGACGCCGGGATGTTAACGAGTCTTTCACGTTAAAGCAATGCTTTAATTGTCGCTGTCTAAGCCATTGATTTGTTTGCGAGCTAACAACTGTTATAGCGAGATTAGTCTCCGTTCTGCGTCAGTGCCGCGCGGATCTCCGCCTGGATGGCGGTAGCCGCCGCTGCAGGGTCGCTCGCCAGGCGGATCGGGCGGCCAACGACGATCGCGTCGGCGCCATCGGTCAATGCCTGCGCCACGCCGACCGTGCGTTGCTGGTCGTCGCCGACCGGGCCGCCAGGGCGGATGCCGGGGCAGACGATCGAGAAGCCCGGACCGGTGGCACGGCGGATCGGGCCGGCTTCCTGCCCGGAAGCGATCACGCCATCGATCCCGGCGGCCTGCGCAGCCAGCGCACGTTCCACCACCACGTCCACCGTTTCGCGGTCGATGCCCATTGCCGCCAGGTCCGGGCGGCCCATCGACGTCAGCACCGTGACCGCCAGCAGGCGCATGTCGCCGTGGTTGGCCTCGGCGGCAGCCTGCAGCATGCCCGCGTGCCAGCCGTGCACGGTGCAATAGCTCACCGGCCACTGCGCCAGGCGGCGAATCGTGCCGGCCACGGTGGCAGGAATGTCGAAGAACTTGAGGTCCACGAACACGCGCTTGTCGCGCCTGGCCAGCGCATCGAGCACGTGGAAGTACTCGCCCGATGCCAGCAGCTCCATACCGATCTTGTAAAACGACACCGAATCGCCGAGCCGGTCCACCCAGGCGATTGCTTCGTCGTGACTGGGCACATCCAGCGCGAAGATCAGCCGCTCATGCGCGGCCAGCGGCAATGGCGCGCGGCTCATCGGGCCACCTCCAGCGCAGCGCGCTTGGCGTCGTGGCGCGTTTGCCAGGGTTGCGCGTAGTCGTTATTGAACTGCGCCGGCTCCCAGCCGCCGTAGCTGGGGTTGGGCAGCATCCACCACCGTTCGCCGAACCAGTCGTGATACTGCTGCAGCAGCGCGCCACGCGCTTGGCTGGTGTTGGCGGTGACTTGCACGAAGTCACCTAGCTGGTCACCGAACTGCATCAGCACGCGGTACTTCTGTCCGGCCAGCTGGCGGCGGCAGTTCTTTTCGCTGCCGTTCTGCTCACAGCCCTGCACCACCGTGCCCAGGCCGAGAAACACGCTGTCGTCGGCCACCGGCAGGCCCACGCTGCGCAGGTTGGCCAAGGTGGCGTCCTTCAGGTGCACGGCGCGGTTGGAGATGTAGATCAGGGTGATGCCGCGCGCATTGGCGGCCTTGGCGAAATCCACCACGCCGGGGATGGCGGTGGCTTTCTTCTCGGCCACCCACTGGTCCCAACTCAGCTCGTCGTATTCCTTGCCATCGCGCAGCAGGCGCGCCTGGTACGGCGAGTTGTCCAGCACGGTCTCGTCCACGTCCAGCACCACGGCCGGCTTCAGTCCGGTGGCGGCGTTGCCGCGTTCTTCCGGCACCAGCGCATCCCAGTTGGGCTGCTTGAGCGCGTCATCGAGCTTGTCGGCAGCGGCGCGGTAGGTCTGCTCGGCCACGGCGCGGTATTCCTCCGAGCGCTGCATCCACAGCACTGCGTTGAGGTTGTCGTCGCCAGCCGGTGCGGTGGTGGTCGACGTCGCGGCCTTGCTGACCGCAACGCTGGCGTCGGCATTGGCAGTTGCGGTGGCTTTCTGCGCGTGCGGGGCTGGCTGCGTGTCGGCGGGCTTGCAGGCGCTCAGGACCAGCGCGGTGCAAGCGATGAGGGACAACGGTGCGTAAAGCGAGGGGCGCATGGCATCCACCGGGACAGGATCGGCAATAAAGCGTGCGATTTTAGCCGGTTCGCGTCGCATCGCTCGCGGATGTACGGACCCGTTGCCGGCGCGCGACGCTGACATGCGCGATACCGTCGATGCCGTCGGCCAGCTTGCATGGCGTCGCAGCGGAAGAACGCCGGCAGCGGATCGGCATATCCTTGTGCGCTGATTGCCCCGGAGTCACCCATGACAGAGACCTCGCCCCCGCCCGTCCTCGACACCGCCCAGGCCCGCGTGCTCGGCTGTTTGATCGAAAAAGAGGCCACCACGCCAGACGCGTACCCCCTCACCGTCAATGCCGCACAGGTGGCCGCCAACCAGAAGACCGCGCGCGAGCCGGTGTTGAATCTGCAGACTGGCGTGGTGCACCACGCGCTGCGCCAGCTGGAAACCCTGGGCCTGGTGCGCCAGCAGTTTTCTTCGCGTGCCGAGCGTTACGAACACCGCCTGGGCAGCGTGCTGGATCTGACCCGCCAGCAAGTCGCACTGATCGGCCTGCTGTTGTTGCGCGGCGCGCAGACGCTGGGCGAGCTATATGCACGTAGCGAGCGGCTGGCGCGTTTCAACGACGCCGACGACGTGCGCCATCACCTGGAGCGGCTGATCCAGCGTGGCCTGGCCGCACAACTGCCGCGCACCAGCGGTCAGCGCGAAGATCGCTACGCGCATCTGCTCAGCGGCGAACTGGATGTGGAGGCGCTGCAGGCCGCCGCCGCGCGAGCGGCACCGAGCGCGCGCAGCGGCGGCGACACCAGCGAGCTGGAAGCGCGCATGCAGGCACTGGAAGCGACGGTCGTCGAACTGCAGGAAGCGCTCGCGGCGGTACAGGCGCGGCTGGACGCAGCTGGCGCCTGATCTATCGGCAGCACCCGCCGACGGCTGCAATGACAGTGCGACAGGTGTGCTGCAGCATCGGCGCCTGTTGCCTTTAATGATACGGCCGTCGCCGGATCACAAAACACGCACCACCGCACGCAGAGGCATGCGGCATCGCCCGCCAGATCCACCTTGCCCTTGTCGCCCGGCTGCACCGTGTCAGTCTGTGCACGTGCCGGATGGATGCACGGCAAGTCCCCCCGCGTCCGTGCAACCGCACTGCCCGCGCTCGAACGCCGGGTTGGGGCACGCCAGCTTCAGGTCGGCGTCTCCACCTCGTCCCACTCGGCATCTTCAAAGTGCAGTAGCCAATTGAGCGCGTAATGTCGCTCATACACCACGCCCGGCACGATGCCGGCGGGTAGCGGCTGACCGGATCGGCCGGCCTGGCGGACCGCCCAGTGCAGGCGCAGGTGGCGGTCCAGCGTGTCGAGCAACTCGGGGAGCGGGCGTCGTGCCAGCGTCGTGCGCTCGGCGGCTTGCGCGTTGTCCAGCGCGCGCTGTGCGGCCAGGGCTTCGTAGCGCCAGCCGAAGTTGGCCAGCGCCTGCGCATCCGGTGCTGCCTGGGCGAAGAAGGCGCGCTCCTGCGGCGACAGCGCCGCGGCCACGCCGGGAAGGCGCGTCTCCACCTCGTCCAGCGACGGCGGCGTATCGCCTGTTGCCAGGATCTCCGCACGCAGCGCCACCGCAAACAACGCCAGCATGCGTCGACTGACGACTGCCGCATCGCGCACGCGTGCTTCGGCCTCGCCGGGCACCGGCGGCAGGCTGGGCGGCACGCGGATGCCTTGCGCGGTCAGCAGGGAAGATTGCTGCGCGCGCCGCTGCAACGCATCGGGCGGATACGGCACCTGCGCATCGTCGTCGATCGCCGGCTCGCCCTGGCTGATCAGCACCCGCCCGTGCGGGTCGCGCACGCTGCCATCGGCCAGGAAACACACCGCATTGGCCTGCTCGGCCCACTGCGCCAGCGCGCCGAAGTCCGCATCATCGACCTGGAAGCTGAAGTGCTGCCGCACCCGCTGCACATGCCGCATCAGGTGATAGCGCGATTGCGTCATCTGCCCATCGCCGGCCTGATTCACGTAGCCGACGAAGCCATGCAAGTGATCGACCAATGCCGGATCGGCATGGTCGCGGTGCTGCACGGCAGCCTGCGGCAGAAAGTCCGGCCACAGCGGCGTGCGCAGCGTGGAATAGGCATTGACCAACAGTGACATGCAAGCATCCTTCGGAGAGCGACCAACTACCCGATCATGCGTCCGCGCGGTGGTGCGCTGTGTCGACCAGAGCCGATGCAGGCGCAGCCTCAGCAACAAAAGCCGCTGGCGAAACGTGCCAAGTCCTGGTCCGGAGCATGGACGGCGCGCAGGGCGCGGAGCGTGGATGCGGACGCGCCAGTGCCCAGCCATGGCCGCGCCCGCCCGACGGCAAGCACCGTCGTTGCAGGCGCCCCGTTCCAAGCACGCCCTGCGCATCGACGCTGCAGCTACCTACGCAAGACTACCGGTCGCGCTGCCCGTTGAATCGGTGCGTCAAGCCTGCTGCTCAACCCGCCTTGCCCACAGGCCCAAGATCGATCCCGTAATACAGCACTGGCGCGGTCTCCGGGCTCAATACACGCAGGCCCTGCTGCTGCAGTCCGAGCTTTTCCAGCGCACGGATCGATTCGGCATTGTCCGGCGAGACGATCGCGCACAGCTGCGACAAGCCCAGCACGTCGCGCGCATAGTCCAGCACCGCGCGGCCGGCTTCGGTGACATAGCCCTTGCCGCGATATGCAGGCAACAGCGCAAAACCAATGTGCGGCACCGGCAAGGTCTCGCGACACAACAAGCCCAGCGTGCCGATAAACGCGGCGTCCTCGCGCGTCTCCACCGCCCAATGCGCAAACCCATACCGCGCGTGATGTGCCTGCGCCCATTCGCACAGATGCGCGCGCGCCTGCTCGCGCGTGCGGATGCCGCGGTCGTTGATACCGGCGATAAAGCCAGGGTCGTTGACCAGCTCCAACATCGCATCGGCATCGCGCTCGGGGTCGAGCGTGCGCAAGCGTAGTCGCGGGGTTTGGATCACAACGGTCACGGCACACTCCGGCATCATGAAAAACCAGACTGCCGTGCCGGCGCGTCACTGGCAAGCGATGAGCGGCAGTGCGCGTGCTACGGCGCACTGCGCGTCAGTCGAACAATGCCTGGATGGCGGCCAATCCCGCACTGGCGCGTTCTTTCTTGCGCTCGGCGTCGGCCACCGGGTCGGCGCCATCGCGCTGCAGTTCTTCGGCTGGAATCTCATCGAAAAACCGGCTCGGCTTCAGTCGCACATGCTCACCGAACTTGCGCGTCAGCTTGCTGTGACTCATCCACAACTGCTCCTTGGCACGGGTGATGCCCACGTACAGCAGGCGGCGCTCTTCCTGCAGATTGCCTTCTTCCAGGCTCACTTCGTGCGGCAGTACGCCGTCCTCGCAGCCGACGATGAAGACATAGCGAAATTCCAGTCCCTTGGACGCATGCATGGTCATCATGCGCACCTGGTTGCCGCCATCGTCCTTGTCGTTGCGCGACAGCAATGCCAACTGCGCAGCCAGATCGCTGGCGCTTGCACCGCGCGGACCACCTTCGAACCACTCGGCCAGTTCGTCCAGATTGCGCTTGCGCCGCTGGAAACCGGTCTCGTCTTTGGATTGATTGCGCAGATCGTTGAGCAAACCGGACTTGTCGGCCAGCAGGCGCACCAGCTCGCCGGCCGGCATGCTGGACGAGTGCTCGCGCATGTCGCGCAGGATGTCGGTAAACGCACTCAAACCATTGGCCGCGCGCGGCGGCAAATGCTGCAGGGCGCCCATCGACTCGGCTGCGCGCGACATCGGCACCGACTTGGCGCTGGCAAGCTCGGCCAGACGCGCCAGCGAGGTCGCGCCGACTTCGCGCTTGGGCGATTGCACGGCACGCAAGAACGCCGCGTCGTCGTCCGGATTGACGATCAACCGCAGCCACGACAGCAGATCCTTGACTTCCTGCCGCTCCAGAAACGCGGTACCACCGGGGAGGTGATATGGCACGCGCAGCAGCTGCAGCGCTTTTTCCAGCGGCCGCGACTGAAAATTGCCGCGGAACAGAATGCAGAAATCGTTCCACGGCACCTGCTTGGCGGTGCCCAGGAACGAGATCTCCGCAGCGACCTTTTCGGCCTCGTGCTCGCTGTCGCGGCATTCCCACACGCGGATGCGCTCGCCGTCGGCCTGGTCGCTCCACAAGGTCTTCAAGTGTTCGTGCGGGTTATGCGCGATCAACGCGTTGGCCGCGCGCAGCACACGATTGGAGCAGCGGTAGTTCTGTTCCAGCTTGATGATTTCCAGTGCCGGATAGTCGCGCGCCATCTGCTGCAGGTTTTCCGGATTGGCGCCGCGCCAGGCATAGATGCTCTGGTCGTCGTCGCCCACGCAAGTGAAGTTGCCGCGCGGGCCGGCCAGCATCTTCAACAGCCGGTACTGCGCATCGTTGGTGTCCTGGCACTCGTCCACCAGCAGGTAGCCGATGCGCTCGCGCCAGCCCATCACGATGTCTTCGTTGGCTTCCAGGATCTGCACCGGCAGACGGATCAGGTCATCGAAATCCACTGCGTTGAAGGTGGTCAGCCGCGCCTGGTAGCGCTCGTACAAGCTGGCCGCTTCCTTTTCGCGGGTGCTGCGTGCGGCCGCCATCGCCTGTTCCGGCGACAGGCCGGCGTTCTTGGCGCGCGAAATCAGGTTCTTGGTGTCTTCGATCGCATCGGGCTTGGCGCCATGCATCAGGTCCTTGATCTGCGCAGCGGCATCGTCCGAATCGAAGATCGAAAAGCCGCGCTTCAAACCGGCGGCGGCATGCTCGATCTGCAGGAACTTCAGGCCCAGCGCGTGGAAGGTGCAGATGGTCAGGCCGTCGGCACCGTCGCCGCGGATGCGTTTGGCCACACGCTCGCGCATTTCCTTGGCGGATTTGTTGGTGAAGGTGATCGCGGCGATCCGTTTGGCCGGATAGCGGCCGATGGCGATCAGATGCGCGATCTTTTCCACGATCACACGCGTCTTGCCGCTGCCGGCACCGGCCAGCACCAACAAGGGACCTTCGCAGTGCAACACCGCGGCGCTTTGCGGGGGATTGAGACCGTACATAGTGGCTTCCGACAGAGCGCGCCATTGTACCGGGGCTGCTTGCGGCTGGCCGGCACGATGGATTCATGTCTCCAGCACCGCTAGCCCTTGCCTTAGGCCGGGGGCTGCGCTTCCACCCACTCGACGGCGGACATTGGCCCCGCCTGGCCGCGCCAACGCAGCACACAGGTGCCGCATCCTGCCGCCCGGCCGGTAAAATCGCCCGATGGCCAAGCTCTATTTCTACTATTCGGCAATGAATGCCGGCAAGACCACCACCTTGCTGCAATCGGCGCACAACTACCGCGAGCGCGGCATGCGCACGCTGATCCTTACGCCCAAGCTCGACCACCGCGCCGGCAGCGGCGTGGTCGCCTCGCGAATCGGCCTGCGCGCGGACGGGCGTATCTTCGAGCGCGACACCGAGCTGCAACAGCTGGTCGAACGCGACATCCACAACGACGGCGCGTTGCACTGCGTGCTGGTGGATGAAGCGCAATTCCTCAGCCGCGCCCAGGTCTGGCAGTTGAGCGAGGTGGTCGACCGTCTGCGCATTCCGGTGCTGTGTTACGGCTTGCGTACCGATTTTCGCGGCGAGTTGTTCGAGGGCAGCCAGTTCCTGCTGGCCTGGGCCGACGAGCTGGAAGAGATCAAGACCATCTGCCACAGCGGCAGCAAGGCAACCATGACCGTGCGCGTGGATGCGCACGGGCACGCGGTGCAGGACGGCCCGCAGGTGGAGATCGGCGGCAACGAGCGCTATGTGTCGGTCAGCCGGGCCGAGTTCAAGAAGATCATGCGCGGCGAAGGCCGCATCGATCCGCTGCAGATCGCCTTGCCGCTGCCGGTTGCCTAGCGCCGGGGCCGGGTAACGCACCCGCAGCCATCCGCGCCCCCGTGGTGCATCCAGGACGGCAGTACCCCGTGAGCAGCAGCATTCGGGCGCATCCTCGTTTGCGCTGCGCTATCGCGCTGGAAGCAGGGCCTACACATCGCAGTTGGCCGTTCGACAGCCCCAGAGGCCCCACCGCCGCGTTCGTCGACAGCCACCCACGCCCCACCGGCCACGCGCTATACGCTTTGCAGGCGCTGCTAGACCTGTGCGGGCATGCGGTCACGGCGGCATCGCGGGCGCCATCAGACAAGCGTATCGTGGCGTCGGTGAGACAGCGGCGCACCACACAACCGGGCGCAACCGCGGTCCTGTAAACTGGCAATCGTCCACTCTTTGGAGGCACTCATGGATCCACTGCCTCCCGCATTACGCGCCGACATCGCGCGTGTTGGCCGGCTCTCCTCGGTCCCCGACGTATTGAGCGTCCTTACCCGTCTGACCGGGATGGGATTTGCCGCCGTCGCCCGCGTCACCGAAGCGCGCTGGATCACCTGCCAGGTGCACGATGCATTGTCCTTTGGCCTGCGGCCCGGCGACGAGCTGCCGCTGGCCACCACGTTTTGCGACAGCGTACGGGTGCGAGGCAATGCGGTGTGGTTCGGGCATGCATCGGATGACCCGATCTATCGCGATCACCCCTCGCCGCGGCTCTACGGCTTCGAGAGCTACGTCTCGGTGCCGATCAAGTTCGACGACGGCAGCGTGTTCGGCACCTTGTGCGCGCTGGATCCGCAGCCGCGCGTCATGGACGCACCGCTGGTGGAAAAGGTCGAACTGCTCGCACAGTTGCTGGCCGCCCAGATCCAGGCCGAGCAACGCGCCGAAGAAAGCGCGCTGGAATCGCGGCGCGCCCGCAGCGAACTGGGCCGCGTTGGCGCCTCGGCGCGCTTGCGCGAAGAATTCATCGGCATTCTCGGGCACGACCTACGCAACCCATTGCAGTCCATGCATGCGGTAGTGGATATGCTGTCCATCGACCAACTCAACCATCGCTACGGCAGCTCGATCCGCTCGCTGCAACGTAGCCTGCGGCGCATGGAAGAACTGATCGATTTCGCCTGCGATTTCGCTCGCGGCATCGAACTCGATTGGTTGCAGCTGGACTATGGCGACGGGAGCGACCTGCTCGATGCACTCTCCCAGGTCGTGGACGAAACCCGCGCCGCCTATCCCAACCAGGTGCTGTCCACGCATGTGGCCATCGACGAGCCAGTGCACGGCGATGCGATCCGTCTGGCGCAGATGTTCGGCAGCCTGATGATCAACGCCGTCGTGCAAGGGCCGCAAAGTTCGCTGATCAAGGCGGTCGCGGTCACTGAACATGGCCGGTTACGCATCGAAGTCTGCAATCTGGATGGGATCGATCCGCGTCGGCTGGATGTGCTGCATGCTTCCACCCATGTGCATACCGGCGGACGTGCGCTACCGGATGTCGATCTGGGCCTGCATATGGCGGCGCAGATCGCAAAGGCCCATCAGGGCGAATTACGCATCATCAGCGGCAAGGACGGCACCTGCTTCCGCGTGGAGCTGGCCTGCAGTCGTCCGCGCGGACGACTGCACCTGGTCGGCACCTCCTCACCGGCCTGAAAGCGCTACGCAGCGACTATCGTCCGCAAACAGCTTCGCCGACGGGTCGCGCTCCAGCCGCATGCGGCATGCCGCCCACACGTCCTCCGGCGCCGCATTGAGCGGCGCTGGCAACCGGATGCCAGCAACAAGCGCCGCCGGACGCGTTGCTCTGCTCCTCAGTAAATCTTGCGCTCGCTCGGCGGCGGCGGCGTCCACTGGTACAACCAGGTTTCGGTGAGCGGCTTGCCGTTGGCGCGCAGATACAGGCGGATATCGATCTGCTGGGTGCCCTCGTCCGGCGGTACCAGGTCGAACATCGCCCGATAGCCCTTGAGCTCGTGCAGCGGGCGCGCCGACACGATTTCAGTGGTGCCGCGCGACACCTGCAACACCGCCTCCACCTTGGCCTTCGGATCCTTCGCCAGCGCGGCCAGCTCGCCACCGGCAAAATCCACCGCAAAGCGCCAGGAGAAATGGCTGCGTTTTTGCCCGACGATGCCGCCGAGGCCGGTTCGGGTAGCCACGCAATGCGCCAACGGCGAGCTGGCCGGTGGCTGCGCGCCCCAATACAGCCGGTAGCCCATCAGCAGTTCCTGGCCCGGCTGTGGCTTGGCTTGCGGATTCCAGAACGCCACGATGTTGTCGAAGGTCTCGTCCACGGTCGGAATCTCGACCAACTGCACCGAGCCCTTGCCCCAACCACTCTTGGGTTCCACCCACAGGCAGGGGCGCTTTTCGTAGAACACGCCATCGTCCTGGTAATGGTCGAAGTTGCGGTCGCGTTGCAGCAGCCCGAAACCGCGCGGGTTCTCGTCGACGAACATGTTGAAACGCAGATGCGGCGGGTTGCATAAGGGACGCCAGATCCACTCGCCGCCGCCGGTCCACATCGCCAGGCCGTCGGTGTCGTGAATTTCCGGACGCCAATCCCAGTCCATCCGGTTATCGTTTTCGCCGACCTGGTACATGCTGGTGCACGGGCCGATACCCAACCGCTCGATCGCCTTGCGCGGGTACAGTGCGCTGTCGATATCCATCAGCAGCACATCGCCATTGGTGATGGCGAACCGATACGCACCGGCAACGCTGGGCGAATCCAGCAAGCCGTACACCACCACCGTGTCCGAATCGTCGGCCGGCTGCTCCAGGTAATAGGCGATGAAATCCGGAAACTCTTCCGGCCCGCCGGTACCGGTATCGATGGCCAGCCCGCGCGCCGATTGCCCATACTGGCCTTCCTTGCCGACAGCACGGAAGTAGCTTGCGCCCAGGAAGGCCGAAAAGTCGCGGTCGGTGTCCTTGCGTGTATTGAGCCGGAAACCGGCAAAGCCCAGATCCTTCGGCAATTGCTTGCCGCCCAGCCCGCTGCGGCCGTAATCGAATGCCGCCGGGTCGTAGGCCAGTTGCTGTGCCTTGCCATCGACGATGTCGTAAATGTGCACCGGTGTATGGAAATACAGTCCCAGGTGGAAGAACTTGGCCTGGAATTTGCCGCTGCCATTGGCCCACAGCGCGTGGTCCTGCCGGTAGCGGATGGACTGATACTGATCCCAGTTCAGCGCCTCAAGCGGCCCCGGCAACAGCTGCTTGTGGCTCTTGTAAGGCGCGTTCGCCAGCTCGCGCGCCTGCCCCTTCAACCAGGCGTAGTCGAACGGCTGCGGCTGCCCGAGTCGACGCAGACCGACGGCCTTGGCCGCTAGCGCCCATTGCGGCAACGTCGGCAAACCGAGCGCGGCCAATGCGGCAGCAGCATTCTTCAGGAAGTGGCGTCGTTGCATGCGCATCGATCTGGTCAGGGAATGGGCGACATCATAGCCACAGCCCGGCTTTGAGGTGAATGCGCACCTCAGCGAGGCGCAGATGGCGACGGAGAGGGCGCACCGCATGCATTCACCAGCGCGAGCGCTTTGGCGTTGCTGCAAAGGAACTGCCGCTGCGCCTGCTCCTCATCCGGCCCGGTGTAACGCAGCAGCGTCCACTGCTCCTGTGCCTGCATTTGCGCACCTGGCGCAAGCTGCCGATACGGTGCGTGCACCTCCATTTCCAGCAATCCCTGTTCCGGATGCTGGGCTGGCGCATCCAGATACAACTCCACCTGGCCTTGCTCGGGATGGATCGCCGACAGCGGTTGATGTGCGAAGCGAATCACCAAGACCTGCCCGCCCACGAAACCGGCCATCCATCCTGCAGACGGCTGCAGCAATAACTTGCCGCGCTGGATCAATCCATCTGGGCGGGCATCGGCGCGCAGCGCAAGCAGGCCGCGCTCCTGCTGATAACGCGGCGCAATCGTGCCGGGCTCGCGCGGCGGCTGCAGTCGAATATCCGTAGCAGCGGCAACCGGCACGAACACCCGCGTCGTGGCCGCAACCCGCGTGTTGAACCAAAGGTCCCAAGCAATCGGCTGCGCGCGGATATTGCGTGCGCTGGCACCGATTTCTACAGTGTCCGCACGCGCTGCGGAACGTTTGATCTGCTTGCGTAATTGCACCCCGGTCAGCGGGCTGGGCACGCCTTCAAATTCCACCACGTCATGCCGACGCATGCTGACGCGCGTCTGCGCCAGCGACAGATACGGATCCGGCGGCCACACCGCAGCCGCCGCCTGACGCTCGCGATTGAGTTGCTGGTGCAGCCACCACTGACTCTGCGGCCCGACCCACACATCATGGCCAAAATAAGCAATATCCCCGGCAGTGGCCGAGACCTCGGGCGCAGGCTGTTGCTCCACCGCTGCACCGAGCTTCAACACGTTGGGCTGGCCGCGCAGATTGAACGACAGCACGCGCCCGCCAAATGCCGGCGTGACGCTCAGTTCTATGGCGTTGGTCTTCAACTGCAGCCGCTCGACGGCAGCTGCATCGTCCGAAGAGGGCGTCACCGCGCCAGTCGACGTCATCGAGAGCAACGCACATGCACCGGTAAGCACCAGGGGAATGACTAGCTGTCGCGAGCTGGACATACAGCGCTTCCACGTAAGGACTTCACGATTGTGGCCCGCCCCCTGCGTGGACGCCAGAACACCGCTGCTCGCGTCTGCTTGCCGCAACGTTGCTGCAGGCCAGGCGCTTACGCCCGTCCGCGCGATGTCTGCCTGGAGACCTGGGCCACGCATAGCGTTTGGCGACGTTTCAACGGTCTCAAGCAGAAGGGAGCCCCGGTTGAGTCGGCGCATGCGCTCGGACATGCAAACAGGTTGGAGCCGGTGTCCGGAACGAGGCAGCGAACGCGACGACTCATCGAGCCAGGTAGCCGCCTTCCTCGGGCAACTCCAAATGCAATGCGTCGCAAACAGCCAGTGCATGCCGAACCCACGGTGCCCAAGAGAGCCATGTTGATCGTCACAACATTGCGAAGAGCAGGCGCGTGTAAAACGCCAGAACGTGGGCCATGTCCGGCGTTAGCCGAGCCGCATTGTTGTGGCTTCCGCTGGAACGATCTGGAGACTATCGCGACAACGCCAGCGGTCTGACACCGCGTCAGCTTGTATGGCGCTTATCGCTGACAGCTCCCGCACCACACCGTGGCGCGTTGACCGATCGTCGCGTGTTTCAAGACCCGCCCGCACTGTTTGCAGGCCTCGCCCTCGCGCCCATAAACAGAAAGTTCCTGCTCGAAATAGCCGGGCGCACCATCGGGGCTGATGAAGTCGCGCAACGTGGTTCCACCGCGCTGGATGGCATACGCCAGGATGTCTTTTACTGCATCAGCCAGACGCCGATAACGCTCCAGCGAGACCTTCCCCGCCTCGCGCAACGGACTGATTCCCGCCCGATGCAGGCTTTCGGCAGCGTAGATATTTCCAACTCCGACAACCACGGCCTGATCCATCAAAAAGGTTTTGACGGCAGCGCGCCGTCCCTGTGCCAGCGCGTGGAGATAATCGCCAGTAAATGCATCCGATAATGGTTCTGGACCAAGCGCAGCGAGCAAGTCATGGGCTTGCGCGCCGGATTGCCACAACAGGCAGCCAAAGCGACGCGGATCGTTGAAACGCAGCAAGCGCCCGCTTTGCAGACTGATATCCACATGGTCGTGCGCCCGCGGCAACGTGTCGCCAGGCAGCACCCGCAGACTTCCGGACATCCCCAGATGCAACAGCGCGCTGCCGCCGGCATCCGTATCGATCAGCAGGTATTTGGCACGTCGGCGCACGTTGGTAATGGTGGCACCGGGAAGCAGGCGCTCAATCTGCTCGGGAATCGGCCAACGCAGATCGGGCCGACGCAGGATCACGCCATGGATCCGCTGCCCAACCAGATGCGGCGACAGGCCGCGCAACGTCGTTTCGACCTCGGGCAACTCAGGCATCAGTGCATCCAACAAACGCCGGCACACACCGGCAAAGCAGCTAATGGGGTCGAAACACTCAAATGCAATCAACGCGACGCTGCCGGTGCGCCATCGCTGTCGCCTTCCTGCTTTGCCTGCCTAATGTATAAGCCGTATCGCTGAGTCCCCAACGCTGGCTAATTTCAGCAGCTATCTCACTTGCTGCGCTGCTGCAGCACGTTGGTCGCCTACCGCTTCCGGAGTCATAAGGACATTGCCTGCTGGGACATTTCCTCAAATTCGGCGCAAAAAG